>SAAM01000668.1 GCA_009929415.1 Clostridia bacterium
AGTGAGACGTTCGCCCTTGCTGCGGAGCTTGCAGAAGGGACTGCCACCGATACGCTGAACAAGTAAGAGCATGGAATGAAAGCCCGTCCGGATAGAAGGGCGGGCTTTCTGTGTCCATGCATACTTAGATAGCTGTTTTCTCCCACGGGGCTTGATTATCTCCCACAATAGGGTAGTACATGGGAGAAAAATAGAATGTCTGGGGCGGAGATGCCCTTTTAATCAGCAGCACAATCACTTGGCTCATAGGTACGAAGAAAATCCTGCAGAAATGGGTAAGTTGGGTGAGAAAATTATCTTTTAGGGAAAATTTTTATGCTCTGAGCTGATATAATTATCCTCAGCAACTTTCTGAAGTTCTGTAATTTTTAAAAGATTGGAGGAAGTTTCGTGGATGAGAAGGAAGGGATGAAGATTCTTAATGCCAAGTTGGAAAAAGTGTTCGGCCGTGAATTCATGATGAGTGATTCATTTAGCCGAAAGCAAGTGGGTTGGATTATTGATGGAATGCTCAAACATCAGAAGCCTGAAGAAATAACTGAACTACAAGTTGAGGGTGTTTGGGAAATTATGACGGGCAAGTACGACAATCTTGCGATAGAAGGATTCAAACATAGATAGTGAACTTGTGAGGAGAAGGGTTGGTGATGCGATGCATGCATGTATCAGACAGTGATGGCTGAGGAAGCGGTTGGAGAGTAAACGTTTTATTGCATGGGATTGGGCTCTTTTGGCCATACTATAAAACAGGCAACCTTAAAACTCATGTATGAATTGCAGACATTTTACTGGACTTATCTGAAGTGATGGGATTTTTGGTCCAAACGCATGGTGCAGCAATACATGAAGTAATGGATTTGGATGGGCGGACAGCTATAGGAATCACCATTTCCAATTGCCTGCATACCATGCATTAATCAATACACAGTATGCATCAAGGGATAAATCAATGTTACTTGCGCAATTCAGAACTTGTAATGAGAGCATCTCCATCGACAATTAGAGAAAGACACTTGAACAGGTCCAGCTCCTTGGTAAATGTCTCTGAAGAGGCATCCCCGTCGAACATGTCTGCATCATAGCTTGCCGACGTACGGTCGAAATATATTGTCGTACGATTAGTATGTATGCTGGATATAGAGACCGGGGTTGCATAATATTCGATATCTACTTCCAAATATCCACTGATTTGGATTCCGTCAGCTGCTCCCCAATGATCC
>SAAM01000669.1 GCA_009929415.1 Clostridia bacterium
AGAAGGTCATCTACATCTTCTGAGGTTTTTCCCCACATGTCTTCTGCAGGAAGAATCTCCACTTTTTCATCTACTACATTGAGATATACCGGTTTTTCTGACTTTCCTTCTACTATTATCGCATCCCAGCCTGCATATTTGAGATGTGCTCCCCACTGCCCGCCTGAGTTTGAGCTTGCTATCATGTTATTCAGAGGCGATTTGGTAACTACCATGTAGCGTCCGCCTGTCGGAACTGCTGCGCCTGTCATAGGTCCTGTGATATAGATGAGCTTGTTCTGTTCAGAAAGCGGGTCTACCTTTGCTATTCCCTCATCCATAAGTATCTTGGTTCCGAGTCCTCTTCCTCCGATGAATTTTTTTGCAAGGTCTAAATCAAGCTGTTCTACCTTCATTTCGCCTGATGTAAGATTTATCCTGAGCATCTTTCCATTATAAGTTGTTTTCATGGCATTCTTCCTTTCTCTGGCAAATACAAATTATTCCAGCGTTTTCCTTTTTAATGTTTTATGCAAACAAAAAAAGGACACGCAAATCAATGCGGGACCTTTCCAAACACGGGAGGCACTGAAACATCCTCAGTACCCAATGGTGTCACCGGTATAGTTGGTGACACTCGGACCTCAATACTATGTTAGCATAATATTCTGAATTTGTAAATAATTTATTTTCTCGCGCACTCCGATGCCGTGCCTTTCATTATCTCTATTCCATGCACGAGCGGACCTCTTATATATTCCACGGACTCCTGTACTGCCTTGGGGCTACCCGGAAGGTTTATTATCAGGGTCTCTCCCCTCATTCCTGAAACCGCCCTTGAAAGCATGGCCTTTGGGGTTATCTGAAGGCTCATGTATCTTATGGCCTCGCTGATTCCCGGGGTAAGCCTATCGAGAAGCGGAAGCGTAGCCTCCGGAGTTATGTCTCTTTGTGAGAATCCGGTTCCTCCGGATGTAAGCACCAGTTCAAGAGCGAGGTCATCGCTGCAGTGCTTTATGGCTCTCTGGATATCCTGTGTTTCATCCGGAACTATGGTGTAATATGACTGTGCAAATATATCCTCAGGAAGACTCTGCTCTATGACGGCCCTGCAGCCGTCCTGCCTCTCTCCTCTTGATCCCTTGTCGCTTATGATTATTATTCCATATCTTATCATGATTTCCTCATCCTTAATCCTGATTATCCATTATTTCAATATCATCGCCTATTCTTATTATTCC
>SAAM01000670.1 GCA_009929415.1 Clostridia bacterium
TAGTTAACCTGAGGTGCACCCTGGTTTATCTCTACACCGAACTCTCTTTTGAGACGGTCAACGATAATCTCAAGGTGAAGCTCACCCATACCGCTGATAACTGTCTGGCCGGTCTCGTGGTCAGAGCGTACAGTGAATGTAGGGTCCTCTTCAGAAAGTTTGCCAAGCGCTATGCCGAGTTTGTCAAGATCTTTCTGAGTCTTAGGTTCAACAGCAAGCCCGATAACAGGATCAGGGAATGTCATTGATTCAAGAACTATAGGATGGTTTTCAACGCATATTGTATCACCGGTGCGAAGGTCTTTGAAACCTACGGCTGCGCAGATATCACCAGCCTCAACAAAATCTATAGGATTCTGTTTGTTTGAGTGCATCTGGTAAAGTCTGGCCACTCTCTCCTTTTTGCCTGATCGTGTGTTGAGCACATAAGAACCTGACTCAAGCTTTCCTGAGTATGCTCTAAGGAATGCAAGACGACCTACAAAAGGATCGGTAGCAATTTTAAATACTAGTCCGCAGAAAGGCTCCTTCGGATTCGATTTACGAATCTCTTCCTTCTCAGTATCAGGATTTTTACCGTGAACATCTCCGATATCAAGAGGAGATGGAAGGTAACGCATCACTGAATCGAGCAGATACTGAACACCTTTGTTTTTGAATGAAGAACCGCAGCATGTAGGAACCACAGCCATATCAATGGTAGCTTTCCTGAGTGCCTCGATAATCTCATCCTCAGTAATTGAATCCGGATCGTCAAAGAATTTTTCAAGGATAGAGTCATTGTATTCAGCGATAGACTCTACAAGTTTACCGCGCCACTCTTCAACCTCTTCAACCATATTGGCAGGAACATCCTTAATCTCATAGTTCACGAGATCTTTGCTGTCCTGATTATAATAATATGCTTTATTTGATATGAGGTCAATGATTCCTTCAAATTTATCCTCAGCACCTATAGGAAGAACAATTGGAATAGCGTGTGCGCCGAGCTTCTCGTTCATCTCCTCTACTACTGCAAGGAAATCTGCTCCGACACGGTCCATCTTGTTCACATAAGCTAATTTTGGTACATGATACTTATCGGCCTGGCGCCAGACAGTCTCTGACTGAGGCTGTACGCGGCCTACAGCACAGAATGTTGCAACTGTGCCATCTAGTACACGCAATGATCTCTCAACCTCAACTGTAAAGTCAACGTGACCTGGAGTGTCGA
>SAAM01000108.1 GCA_009929415.1 Clostridia bacterium
CAGTCGGGGAGGGTACCGCCCTTAGAGCCTGGAGAATCTTGCTTCATCAGAAGCATTGACCAGGAAGCCCCCACTTCTTAAGTGGTGGGTAGTTCACAAATTGTGAAGCATATGAAACTGCACTCGAATTAAAGTCAGAAGGAAAGATCAGACATTTTGGGATTTCATTTCATGATAAGGCATCTGTACTGGAACAAATATTAGTGGAGTACCCACAGATAGAGGTTGTTCAGATTCAGTTCAATTATGTGGATTATGACGATCCATCTGTGGAGGGTCGTAAATGTTATGAGATATGCCGCAAATTCGGTAAATCAGTCATTGTAATGGAGCCTGCAAAAGGTGGTAATCTCGTAAATCTGCCTGAGAATGCAAAGTCAGTATTAGCTGATTTGAATGGAGGAAGTATAGCAAGCTATGCAATTCGTTTTGCGGCAGGTTTTGATGGAATAAGCATGGTACTTTCAGGCATGAGTAATTTGGAGCAGATGGAAGATAATATAAGCTATATGAAGGAATTTAAACCACTTACAGAACCAGAAAAAGAAGCTGTAAATCGAGTATGTGAAATTTTCAAGTCGCAGAATCTTATTTCTTGCACAGCATGTCGTTACTGCGTAGATGATTGCCCGATGAATATTTCCATTCCGGATTTGTTTGCCTGTATGAATTCAAAAAAAGTATTTCATGACTGGAATACCGATTATTACTATCACAGTGTTCATACAGTCAACAATGGGAAAGCAAGTCAATGTATCAAGTGTGGGAAATGCGAGAATGTATGTCCGCAGCACCTGAAGATACGAGAGCTGCTTGCAGATGTTGCAGAAGAATTTGAAGCAATAGGATAAATTAATAGTTTTACATTAGGGAGGACAAATACGGTTATGACGATTGCAGAGGTTAGCAAGGAATTTGGATTGACTGCTGACACATTACGCTATTACGAGCGTATTGGGCTTTTGCCGGCAGTGAATCGCAACAGCAGCGGGAACAGGGACTATACACAAGAGGACTGTAGATGGGTACAATTTATTAAATGTATGAGAAGCGCAGGACTTTCGATTGAGACTCTCATTGAATATGTAAGTTTATTTCAGCTGGGAAATGCTACGATTGCAATTAGGAAAGAGCTGCTGATAGAGCAACGAAAACAGATATTTGATAAGATAGAAGAATTGCAGGGAACCTTGGAGTATTTAGATAAAAAAATCGACGGGTATGAAGAACATATGCTTAAATTTGAAGAAGACCTAAAAAAGTTTGATGAATAAAAAAATGTGCTTACTTATATTTTCTTAATTGATAATATATCGATTATATGATAATATGAAAAAAATATGTAATAATTGGAGTTGAAAAAATGCGTAATGCTTCTTGCTAATTTTTTGGTGTAATAGGACTTTAAAACGGTAGATTACCGTAGTTTTGTTATGCCTGTGCAGGAAGGTTTTGCATTTTTGAGCTCTTGCTATAGCAGTCCTTTGCTTTTGATAAGCTTTGTTTGCTGTGCAGTGGTTGCGAGAATATACCTTCTTGCGACCACTTTTTTATTCACAGGAGGACGAAACAATGTCATTAATTAATATAAGCAAACTGACTTTTGCCTATCCAGGCAGCTATGATAATATTTTTGAAAATGTCAGCTTTCAGATAGATACCAGCTGGAAGCTTGGTTTCACTGGCAGAAACGGCAGAGGAAAAACTACATTCCTGAATCTTTTGCTTGGAAAGCACGAGTACACAGGGAGAATCTCTGCTTCGGTGAAGTTTGAATACTTTCCATTTGAAATAGCTGATCATGAAATGACAGCTGCAGATGTTGTGGATAGCGTCTGCAAGGATTATCAGTACTGGGAGCTTTCGCGAGAGTTGAATCTCCTTGAGATATCAGAAGATGTTATTTACAGGCCATTTAAGACACTTTCAAACGGAGAACAGACAAAAGTAATGCTGGCAGCTCTGTTCTTAAGAGAAAACAGTTTTCTGCTGATTGATGAGCCTACAAATCATCTCGATGTTTCAGGAAGAAAGATCGTTAGTGAATATCTGAAGAGCAAGTCGGGATTTATTCTTGTGTCTCACGATCGCTATTTTCTGGATAAATGCGTAGACCACGTACTCTCAATAAATAAAAGCAATATCGAAATCGAACGTGGCAACTTTTCATCATGGCTTGCAAACAAAGAGCGCAGAGATAATTTTGAACTGGCAGAGAATGAGAAGCTGAAAAAGGAAGTAAAGAGACTCAAAGAAACGGCAAGAGAAAAAGCGCAGTGGTCAGATGTAGCTGAGGGTCGCAAAATTGGATTTGACCCAGCAAAAACAGAGAAGAGCTTGAATCGAAGGCCCAGTGAAGCCGCCAAATCAAAAAAAGCGATGAAGCGCTCAAAAGCTCTTGAGCAGAGACAGGAGGCCGCAATCAGAGAAAAGTCTGAGCTTCTCAAAAACATTGAATCATCTGAGAGCCTTAAGCTTTCTCAGTTGCCTTATCATACATCACAACTGGCATTTCTTGACAGAGTTTCCATAAAATACGATGAGCATACGGTGTGTGAAAATGTTTCTTTTGTAATAGAAAAAGGAGACCGCATTTCACTTTCAGGCAAGAACGGCAGCGGGAAGTCGAGCATAATAAGGCTTATCTGCGGGCAGGAAGTTCCGCACACGGGCGAAGTAAAAATTAGCTCAAGGCTTCAGATATCTTATGTTTCGCAGGATACTTCGAACCTGAGAGGTGATCTTTCTGATTTTGCAAAGGAGCACGGCATTGATGAGAGCCTTTTCAAGGCAATTCTCAGAAAGCTGGATTTTCAAAAAGTACAATTCGATAAAGACATGAGTAATTTCAGTGGAGGGCAAAAGAAGAAGGTACTGATTGCAAAAAGCCTGTGTGAAAAGTCACATTTACTTGTATGGGATGAGCCGCTGAATTTCATTGATGTAATATCCCGCATGCAGATTGAAAATCTTCTGCTTGAATACAAACCTACGATACTGTTTGTAGAGCATGACAGGGCGTTTTGCGAAAACATTGCAACTAAAAGCGTTGCATTATAAAGTAATTGAAATTTCTTAAAATCAAAGCAGGAAGGAATAGAGTATGGGAAAAGACATGACGCAGGGAAATCTTGCGAAAACTCTGGTTTTATTTACAGTACCCCTTGTATTGAGTGGACTGTTTCAACAAATGTTTAACTGGGTGGATGCTTTTATTGTTGGAAATGTTGAGGGCGAAATCTCTCTTGCTGCAATAGGAGCAACAACGGCTATATACAGTCTGTTTATTACAATTATAATAGGGTTTACTTCTGGACTGTCGATTTTGGCGGCGCAGCAGTACGGCATGGGAGAAAAGCAAAAACTGAAAGCAACCATGTCATCTTTTGTGGTTTTATTGGGCGGTATTTTTATCTTATTGGCGATTTTGGGCATAATTTTCACTTCCCCGATTTTAGTGCTTCTTAATACACCCGAGAACTTATTCTTGATAGCGGGACAGTATCTGCGAATCATGTTTATTGGCATCCCTTTTCTTGCGATTTACAACACGTATGCTGCCATCTTGAGGGGACTTGGGGACAGCAGGGCAGCGTTTTTGTCCGTCATTGTATCTTCTGTAGCCAATGTTGTCCTGGACATTATTTTTGTCGCCGTTTTGCGATATGGTGTGGCGGGAGCAGCTGTAGCGACTGTTATCTCGCAAGGTGCGATGACAATATTTATTGTTATATACACGATAAAGAATTATCATCATTTGAGATTTAGATTTGACAGACATGTAATAGACAAAAATGTTTTAAAGAAAGGATTTGAATTTGGGCTACCGCCATCAGCGCAATCGGGTGCAAGTTCGGTGGGGAATCTGATCCTTCAGAGATTTATGAACGGATTTGGAGAACAGACAGTTGCAGCAATTACAACCGCTTACAGGGTAGATACCATGATTTTGCTGCCAATCATTAATTTTGGTTCAGGGGTAGCTACTGTTGTTGCACAAAATATTGGCGCGAAGAACTATGAGAGGGCAAATGAGACACTGAAAATCGGGGTAATTATTATGGCCGCGATCTCAATATGCCTGACTGTTCTGGTTCTGTTCACTGGAGAATACTTACTCACCATGTTCGGACTGACCAGAGAATCAGTGCAGATTGGAAATTCATTCTTTCGTGCGATAGCAAGCTGTTACATCATATATGGCCTGTCAATGACGCTAAGAGGATACCTTGAAGGTACAGGAGACATGATTTTTTCAGGGATAGCAGGTTTTGTGTCATTAATCGTACGCATTGTGGCTTCATACATGTTTGCCGGGAGATTTGGAAACATGGTTGTTGCTTATGCAGAGGCATTTTCGTGGGTTGTCTTGCTTTCTCTTTATATAATAAGGTTTTTAAAGATCAGGCGAATCACAGCAATAAATCAAAGAAATAGTGCATAAGCCGTTTAGATTCCTGGGCAAATAATTTGAAATGGGAAGGTTAATATTAGTATTAATGGATATCTATTAAGTATGAGTTCTACATTAACATATGTTCAATTGATAAATCAACTGGAGGATAATATGGAGAATAGATCGGAAAAATATGAAAAGCCACTCGAAGCTATAATAAAGCAGCGTTTGACAGGGCTGCAGTATGATGTGACTCGAAGAGGCGCAACCGAAAGACCTTTTTATAATGAGTACTGGGATTTTTTTGATGAAGGAATATATGTGGATATAGTTACTGGAGAGCCGCTTTTTCTGTCCGTAGATAAATTCCACTCAAGCTGCGGGTGGCCGAGCTTTTCGAAACCTGTATCTGAAGATGCAGTTGTGTATGTTCAGGACAAGAGTTTTGGAATGATCCGTACAGAAGTCAGGAGCAAAATAGCTGACAGCCACCTAGGACATGTGTTTGATGACGGGCCAATAGAAAAAGGTGGACGCCGCTTCTGCATAAACAGCGCATCCATAAGATTCGTATCCGTTGATGATATGGAAGACAGCGGTTATGGTGAATACAAGAAGATGCTAATGATGGCAGATTAGGCCAGAACTCCTGGGAGGAAAACATGAAGGAAATAGAGTTTTCGGTTGAAATAAATGCCACTAAAGATAAGGTATGGAGCGTCCTCTGGGAAGGCGTGTCTTTTCGTGACTGGGCAGGCATAATCGATGAGGGCACATATATGAAGGGTGTAATGGAAGAGGGAAATGAAATCCAGTTTATTTCATCTGTGAACGGTTATGGTGTTACAGACAGGATAGAGAAACTCATTCCGAATGAATTTGTGCTGTTCAGGCACAGTTCAGACACACAGGAGAGCGGACAGCTGGAGAGGGAAAAGGAGTGGACTGGCGGCAGGTTTCTCAGATATATTTGGATGGAATAAATACGGGCATTGCAACTTTCCAAAGTGACATACCTCTCTGGGATGAATGGGACCATGGGCACATTGATACATGCCGCCTGGTAGCAAAATCAGGTGACATTGTCATGGGGTGGGTGGCGCTGAGTCCGGTTTCGGGCAGGTGTGTATATGCAGGGGTCGCAGAGGTCAGTGTATATATAGGTGAAAGATATAAGGGGATGGGAATTGGAAAGGCTCTTTTGAATGAGCTCATACCTTTATCGGAAGATAATGGATTCTGGACTCTGCAGGCAGGAATCATAAGAGAGAATACAGCAAGCAGGGGGCTGCATAAAAAATGCGGCTTCAGAGAAATAGGATTTCGTGAAAGAGTGGGCAGAATGCCTGACGGTAAATGGCATGATGTCATATTAATGGAGCGCAGGAGCAAAAATGGGAGCTTTTTCCAGAGAGGACAAGCTTTCAACTGAGGATTTTGAGATGCTTGTGGTGGCGGATAAATAGCGAGCTTTAAAGTCGGGACATACTTTAGATTATAATATATTGAATTATTTGAAAAAAGCGACTATAATGTAAATGAAAAGTTAATAAACCTCAGACACTGGGAAGAGAGGAGGACTAATCATTTTAAAATCCAAGAAATTCAATATAGCGATGTTGTTATTTTTAATGATTATTGGAATTATAACGACATTTTTTTTGCTGAATACACGAGATGCCGAAACTCAGGAGATTTTTCTGACTGCTGAAGAAAAGGCATGGCTTGATGAGCATAAAGATGAGATTAGAATTGGTTATACGACGGATTATCCTCCGGTAGAATTCCTGAACAATGAGAAATATGTGGGAATCTCTGCTGACTATTTCAAGCTTCTGGAACAGAAGCTTGGAATCAAGATTGATATGGTAAGGTTTGATAATTTTGATGAGCTGATGAGGCAGGTCAAAAATAAAGAGCTTACTGGAATAACAGCTGCCACCAAAACTCCGGAGAGAAGTGAATACCTGGATTTTACGATTCCATACATAGAAAACCCTAATGTAATAATTACACGAAAAAACTTTTCTGAGAATCT
>SAAM01000671.1 GCA_009929415.1 Clostridia bacterium
TCTCTGTAGCTGTCAGTGTTCAGGAAGCACCATAGCGCAGCTTCAAGCGTGTGGACTACATAGCCGCTGCTTCTTATCTCAATTTCCGGAGTTTTTTCAAATCCAGATTCCAGAATCCTTCTGTATGAAAAAAGCTCTTCTTCGTATCCCTGCCTGCATATATAATGCTCTGCTGCGCGCCTTATACCCGCTGATACAGCCTGATTTCTTTCCATTCCTGCTACAATCTGATTTGCAACGCAAAGGTACAATCCACAGGCAATCTTGCTTCGCTTGTGTGCATGAGTAAGCGACGATACATCATGGATTATGTCAAAGGCTGTATCCTTCTCATAAAAATCCAGTCCATATTCAGATTGAATATAAAACAGCAGAGGAAGTATCCTCATAAGCGATCCGTTGCCGTTGTCGTGCTCTCCTTCGCCGCCGCATCTGAGTGGTTCTGTTCCTTCAATGAATCGGCATATTGCCTGCCTCGTTGAAACTCCTACATCGAAGACTTCTCCGTGAGGCGTATATTCTGCCCTTGTCATCCACTTCTGAAATTTTGACATTATGTCGTGATAGTCAAGACCTTCTGAGAGGCTGTCAAGAAGGCATAGAGTCATGCTCGTGTCATCTGACCATGTCCCTGGAGGCATATTGTACGTTCCGTATCCACGCATTTCCGTAACCGGATTTATCATTATATCTTCTCTTGTCATAAACTCTACCGGAACGCCGAGCGCGTCTGCAACGCAAAGTCCCATCACTGCATCAAGGATTCTGTTTTTCTTTTCCATAAAGATCTCCTCCTGGAAATTATTTGTAATAGATGAATATTATTTGAAAATCTTCTTCAAAAGTGAGAATATATCAAATGACGTCCTGGTGTAAACCTTGTTATATGCGTACTTTTTAGGATCACGTACCCATCCGTATCCCTTGGGCATTTTTATTCCGGCTCTGTGAACTATCTGTCTTTTAATGCTTGTTCTCGCCTTTACCCTGCCTCTGAGGCTCGGTTTTCTCATTCCAAATTTCATGTAGTTCCCCTCTCTCAAACTTTCATAACTGCAATCAAATCCATCTCATGATATAATAATATCATATCATGTGTACAATAAAACGGACAGTGAACAGAGACAGGAGAAGAGAATGGAGCTTATTATCGCGGATTCCAAAAAACTGAAAAAAGAGCTGCTCGGGTTTTACAGATCGCAGTATCATGACA
>SAAM01000672.1 GCA_009929415.1 Clostridia bacterium
GATCAGGGATAGACGTATTGAATACTCAGGGGCTTATGGGATGGAAGGTGACATCTTCTGCCTTGAGAACTTTGATGCACCTCTTCCTGTGGCCGCTCTCTCAAGCATCTACAACGTTGGCTACAATTTCGCCCTCTATGGTTGCTCCACTCCGATGAAGGCGAGGTTGTCCAGGAGGTGAGTAATCGTACCCGAAGAACACTTGCATCGCCCATAAGAATTGCTTTATCTACTTTATATAGCATGATTTGCAAATCTACAGTTCTGTGTTGATCCAACTTGTTGTATGGCTAGGCTGATCAGAACTCTCAGGGTGATAATTTATTTGCAGCTCCGATGCTCGGAACAATGCAGCATCGAATGGGTCATGAAGATCAAGTGAAAGATTTCTGAAGATTGGAGAGCTCGGTGACTAAGGTACTTCTCCTCACTCCTTGACGTTCAGACAACAATTTCTTGTTGATTTCTATAAGTCGATGCAATGCTGCTTGCAGTTTGTCACTATGGTATACCTCATAAAGCCATTGGCTGTCTTCGTCTGTGATGGCATTCACTATTTCTTTTGGCATTTCATCAAGGTAGTCAGATTCTTCATAATTGCACCCGTACCACATGTCCACCTGCTCAGCTTTCTCATCAAGGATGAACGGCAACAGGTAAATGTTTGAACACATAGTTCTGCCCAACATTGATGAGCCGTCCTTTCCCATACGATGCAGCATCAATGCCATGCAGAGCAATTGGACCGGCTCTCCGATGTCATCAGGAAACTCCCGATTGAACCATCTCATGTACTCGGAACTTCTCCTGGTATCATTCAGGAGAAAGTAGAGGTACGCAAGATAGTATCGGGCTCCTGCACCATCATCAATCCATCCATATTCTCGTTTAAAGGTAGAGAGTGAGGTGCGGATTCTTGTGATGGTATTGGATAATCCTCTCGGTGTTTTTGGTATACTCATACGAACATTATAGAGTGTGGTAGAAGGAAGTAGAAGGTAGGGAAGCAGGTTCTACCGTACTTTTGCTGATGCCTCACCGCATGTCTGTGACGTTTTAAAGGTTTGCAGGATATAATGGGTCTTGTTTTACCAAAGTAACAGGTAGAAAGTACTAACCAAACCCCATACCTATGCTATGCTGTACCTACCTAATCTTTGGAGGAAGAGCTGTGAAACGGAATACATCTAGGATTATTCTTTCTTTGGTGAT
>SAAM01000673.1 GCA_009929415.1 Clostridia bacterium
TTCAGGCCCAGTGCACTACCCTCCTGTATCGAGGAGAGCATTGCTGCCCTTGAAGCCCGAATAAAGAGTAAGAAAATTCCTGGGCTTGCAACTGGATACCCAATCCTGGATTCTTTTATCGGGGGTCTGCAAAAAACTCGCTTGTATTACTTGGGTGCACGTCCTTCACAGGGTAAGAGTACTCTCTTGATGAATCTTGTGGCCAATTGCAATGTTCCCTGCATTATCTTCTCTGCTGAGTCAAGCAAATCAGAATTTGCGGATAGAATGATCATCCGCGAGAAGATGATCAGCAGCAGCCAATACTACAATGGGACCCTTACTGAAGCTGAAGCCAAGAAAGTGATGGAGGCAAGCAGTGAACTCTACGACAGGAACCACATCATCATCCATGACGAGCCGAACATCCCGCTGGCAAGACTTATTCAGATTGCCAGGGATGCTAAACGATACAACAAGGTTGAGGCAATATTCATCGATTACGTACAGCTTTTGGTGTTCTATGATCAGTCACGCCCAAAGAATGAGCAGGTATCAGAGATATCGAAGCAATTGAAACAGCTGGCTAGAGAGCTGGATGTACCTGTTATCTGTGCAGCACAACTGCGTAGAGATGCAGAGGGCAAGAAACCACAGTTAAGCGATTTCTCTGATTCCACACAGCTTGAACGGGATGCTGATGTAGCAATCATGATCTACCATATCGACAAGAAGGAAGGGGATGACAGCAATCGTGAGACGTTCTTGCTGATCGAAAAGAACAGGGATGGCAGGCTTGGGTATATTCGTATGGATTACCAACCTGAATACATGCTTTTCAGAGAGGCGAGAGATCAACAGATACCGAAGAAAAAGGATTGATGTCGCCTAGGTATTATCTGTCCCTATTGACACCATCTAAATGGCAATTTTTTATATACTGTCAATGAAAACAGAGGAGGTTTTATGGGTTCGGAGAGTTCTATTCTAAATGACAAAATGACAGACAACTCAGTGATGCTTCTACAAAGTTCCACTAAACTACTGGAACGGATTCATTCCTACCTGGTTCAGAAACCCTTGGAAATGATTACTATTAAGGAATTATTGATAGTTGCAGAATTGGTTATCAAAGCCAATACCCTTGCCTATGAGCTCATGCGGCTTGTCAAAAACAAAGAGAATGAATGTGAGCGAGGATAAGAACCAAACGGCTCCTATCTGGGAGAGACA
>SAAM01000674.1 GCA_009929415.1 Clostridia bacterium
CTTACGGTCTGTTGACAATATCACATCATCGGCCGTGAACATATGCAGTCCATCGATCGTGTGCTCTGTCATCAATCCTATTGTTCCGAACACACCCTTTACAAAGTCAAGCATGGAGATTTCAGGAAGATTTTCCCGAATTGGATAATCTAACAAATAGGCTGTGTTGGTGTTTGCTGCTGTCAATGCATCAAACATAACGTTCATGTTGAGCGTTACCGTATTGCTTGCAGCTGTGGCATAGGATACGATTATTCCTATCTTGTCACCTTCTTCCAGCTCCTTGGTTGTATCGAAAGAGACAAGGCTGCCTCTCAGTGTCTGCTCGAATAATGTCTCATACTCTTCTTCAACATTGCCATCCCTATCCGTAACGATCGTTCTGTTCTTGATTATCTTGAAAGCTGCAGAGCTGTTGCTGGCCATGGTGGCATTAACCGAACCATGGAACCGGTATGATCCACGCTTAGGAGTATAGATATAATCATGCTCAACCCTGCTGTTGATTTGTGGGAAGTATAGGTTATATCCTCCTGCAAGAGGTGTATAGCTGCTGCCTACTCTGTTAAGCGCATCAGGCTTCTTGTCTTCCGAAGTGTTATAGTTATAGCTTCCACTCAACGAAAATCCGATCTTTGATAGGATATCACTATTCCCAAGCATTGTAGGCAACATGATCCACTGTCTTTCAATGAATGCCCAATAATCAGCACGAATGCTAAATGAAGGAAGCATCTTACCTAATAGCCATGACACTTTAACAGCAGGGCGGAACCCTCTCACATCATATCCAAGACCGCCAGAACGGGCATTGACAACATACCCGGTATTCCAGATCCATTTAAGATAAGCAGTCTCTGACAGTTCGAAGTTGTCCGGGTCCATGCGCATCATATCAGTGATGGCCATGTCACGCATCTTGGCGCGACTCAATGCTTCAAGCTCATCGGATCTGTTCCAGGTTAGCAGGATATCAATTGTCCTGCCAACACCTGACACTGTAGCCTTTCCATTCTCGAAGATGGGTATACCACCTCTTACCAACCTTGCCGTATGCTCCCTGTTCGGGATATCAGATGTTGAACCTGGATGATTGATAAAGCCGAAGGTCTGTATGTTGTGTGCCGTCAATGGCAGGCTGACAGTATATGAGCTTCCTGAGGCGATTGCCGTCATATCGGATGGATCACCTGCAGCGAAGTTCAGTACA
>SAAM01000675.1 GCA_009929415.1 Clostridia bacterium
TGTACTGAACTTCGCTGCAGGTGATCCATCCGATATGACGGCAATCGCCTCAGGAAGCTCATATACTGTCAGCCTGCCATTGACGGCACACAACATACAAACGTTAGGGTTTATCAATCATCCGGGATCAACGTCCGATATACCCAACAAGGAGCATACTGCCCGACTCGTAAGAGGTGGTATACCCATCTTCGAGAATGGCAAGGCTACAGTGTCAGGTGTTGGCAGGACAATTGATATCCTGCTAACCTGGAACAGATCTGATGAGCTTGAAGCATTGAGCCGTGCCAAGATGCGTGACATGGCCATCACCGATGTGATGCGCATGGACCCTGACAATTTCGAACTGTCTGAGACTGCTTATCTTAAATGGATCTGGAATACCGGGTATGTTGTCAATGCCCGTTCTGGCGGTCTTGGATATGATGTTAGAGGGTTTCGTCCTGCGGTTAAAGTGTCATGGCTATTAGGTAAGATGCTTCCTACGTTCAGTATACGGGCTGATTATTGGGCATTCATTGAAAGACAGTGGGTCATGTTGCCTACAATGCTTGGGAATAGTGACATCCTATCAAAGATCGGCTTTTCGTTGAGTGGAAGCTATAACTATAACACTTCGGAAGACAAGAAGCCTGATGCGCTTAACAGAGTAGGCAGCAGCTATACACCGCTTGCAGGAGGATATAACCTATACTTCCCACAAATCAACAGCAGGGTTGAGCATGATTATATCTATACTCCGAAGCGTGGATCATACCGGTTCCAGGGATCGGTTAATGCCGCCATGGCCAGCAACAGTTCTGCATCATTTAAGATTATCAAGAACAGAACGATCGTAACAAATAGGGATGGCAATGTTGAAGAAGAGTATGAGACATTATTCGAGCAGACACTTAGAGGCAGCCTTGTTTCTTTCGATACAACCAAGGAGCTGGAAGAAGGTGACAGGATAGGAATAATCGTATCCTATACCACAGCTGCAAGCAATACGGTAACGCTAAACATGAACGTTACATTTGACGCACTGACAGCAGCAAACACCAACACAGCCTATCTGTTAGACTATCCAATTCGGGAAAATCTTCCTGAAATATCCATGCTTGACTTTGTGAAGGGTGTGTTCGGAACAATAGGATTGATGACAGAGCACACGATCGATGGACTGCATATGTTCACGGCCGATGATGTGATATTGTCAACAGACCGTAAG
>SAAM01000676.1 GCA_009929415.1 Clostridia bacterium
TCTATGCCCTCAGCGAGTACGGGGACGACGAGCAGTATGCTATCAACTTTGCCGTTGCAGCTTCTGCTCTGAAGCACTCCATCGACGGAGACTTCAACCTGTCCACCAAGGCAGAGGTGGAAGCCCTTCTCAAGGGTGATGGAAGCGGACGCGTACAGCGCTAAGCATCATGTGTTTGTATTGGGGGAGTGTTGTTATGACACTCCCTGTTTTTTCAGCGGGACCAGTCCAAAAAATATGTACTGGGTAATGAGATTGATGGACCTTGCATAATGTAAGAGCTTCAAGCATGCTGAAACTATGATACGTTTTACCAATTGGGAGGAAGGTCGTGAAAACTATTGTCTTTGCTGAAAACGCAGCAATTGAGTCGGTGGGAGAAGGAATCAGCAGGAAAATTCTGGCATATAATGAAACCATGATGCAGGTCGAAGTTATGTTTGAAAAGGGAGGAGTCGGAGCAGTGCATAGCCATCCCCATACTCAGGTGACCTATGTTTTAGAGGGCTCCTTCGAATTTTCCATTGATGGAAAACCCGTTGTTGTAAAGAAGGGGGACACCTTGCTCTTCACTCCTGATACACCCCATGGGACGCTCTGCCTCGAGAAAGGAGCAGTCTTGGATGTATTCACCCCCTGTCGTGAGGACTTTCTCAAGACATGATCGTTGGAGACTGTCTTTACCCAAGCTTTACCTGACATTCTTAATGCCTGTACCCAGTGCCAGTATTGTTGAGTCAGATTCAACAATCAAGGAGTTGCATATGTACAAGCATACAAGCATCATAGTTTTGGCACTGATTCTGGTCTCTTCGTTTACCCTCGCTGCACAGCCGATTGAAGAGGTGCAAACAACGTCACCTCCAGCGGTTGGGGTTTTTGCAGCCGAACCCAGCTCAACAGTAGACGGGCTTTTGTATATGCGTGAGGAAGAGAAACTTGCCCGCGATGTATATATCGCCCTCTATGGAAGATGGGGTGCCCGGGCCTTTTTGAATATTGCAAAGGCTGAACAGCAGCATATGGATGCAGTTGGGGCGCTGCTTGCAGCACGAAACATCGAGGACCCTGTAGCAGGTTCTGCAGCCGGCGAATTCAAGAACGCCGATCTGGCTGCTCTCTACACCTCCTTGGTGGAACAGGGCATGAAGTCAATCCAAGAAGCCTATTTGGTAGGAGCCATCATCGAGGATTTGGATATCTACGAT
>SAAM01000677.1 GCA_009929415.1 Clostridia bacterium
AGGCTCTCCGGCCACAACAAGGATTGCCTTATTGCCAAGAAGAGCGTTGATCTGAGGTACTGATTCAGCATATTCGTCATCAGAAGAGCATGCTACCACTATATCAGCTTTTGCCTCAACTGCTGCTGCAACTCCTTCTTCAATTGTGGCGAACCTGTTGTTGTCCACAACCTCTATACCTGCAACGGCAAAGAAATTACATGAGAATTGAGCACGTGCGCGGCAGAAAGCGAGATTGCCATAAGTAAGCATGAATGCCTTAGGCTGCTTGCCACTCTTTTCAGTTGCGAAACGAAGTGCTTCGAAAGCTTGTGCTCCGCGGTATTTTTCAATTGGCTCTGCTATCATGACAGGGCTTTTTTCAGATTCAGAACCTCTGGTTACAACATCTAAAGTGACAGCCTTGTCAACCTTCTCGGTGAAGTTAGGGTATTGATTTGTGCCAAGCAATGTCTCTCTGCGTGTTGCAATGTTCATGTCTTTTTTGTTTGCAGTAGTTTTTACCTCAGCCTGTACAAAACCCTTGGTGAAGGCTTCGGTGTAACCACCCATCTCCTCAACCTTGACAAATAGTTTCCATGCCTCATTGGCAATAGAAGAGGTCAGGGTCTCGATATAATAAGAGCCGGCTGCAGGATCTTCAACTTTATTGAAGTGAGACTCCTCTTTGAGTATAATTTGTACGTTCCTTGCAATACGGTTGCTGAACTCTCCCGGTTCGTTGTATTGGTAGTCAAAAGGAAGAACTTCGAGAGAATCAACTCCTGCCAGAGAGGCACTCATGGCCTCAGTTGTTGCGCGGAGCATATTTACATATGAATCGTAAACTGTCTGGTTCCACTGACTTGTAATAGCGTGAATCTTCATTTTCTGAGTGCACTCTTTTGATGAGCCGTACTCCTTTACAATATTTGACCACAACATTCTCGCTGCGCGGAATTTTGCAATCTCAAAGAAATAATTCGCACTTATGCCAAATGTAAACTTGATTCTTCTGGCAGCCTCTTCTGCGGAGAAACCAAGTTCAGTGATTGTAGCCATATACTCACTACCCATAGCAAGTGCAAAACCTAGTTCCTGAACTATTGAGGAGCCTGCGTCATTGAATGCATATCCTTCAACACCGATAACGCGTACCCTTGGATACTCCGCAACAGCAGAGATGCACTCCTTAATAGCAGCCTTGTAGTCAGGGCAGCAGAAA
>SAAM01000678.1 GCA_009929415.1 Clostridia bacterium
TTGCATCCATTCAAAAAATACCGTAATGAACAGTTACATTATTTTACTTATCATTGCCGCCTATTTCGGCCTGCTGCTGCTGATCGCCTCCATTACGGGAAAAAAGGGATCGGGCAACGAGGCCTTTTTCCTGGGCAACCGCAAATCGCCCTGGTACATCGTTGCCCTGGGGATGATAGGTACTTCCATATCCGGCGTTACCTTCGTATCGGTTCCGGGGATGGTAAGGGGGATGGATATGACCTACATGCAGATGGTCTTCGGGTTTTTCTTTGGTTATATTATCGTAGCCAGGGTATTGCTCCCGCTTTACTACCGACTGAATCTTACCTCCATATACACCTATCTGGAGAGCCGGATGGGCAACCGGGCCTACAAAACCGGCGCCTCTTTCTTTTTGCTTTCTAAAACAATAGGGGCCGCCGCCCGATTGTATCTGGTGGTGCTTATCTTGCAAACCTATGTGTTTGCCGCCTGGAACATCCCCTTTGGGGTTACCGTGGCCGGCAGTATCCTGCTGATATGGCTCTATACCTACAGAGGTGGGGTGAAGACCATCATATGGACCGACACCCTGCAGACCATCTGCTTTGTCGTCATGCTGATCGTGATTATCTGGCAGGTAAAGGAGGTGATGCAGACAGACACCCGGGGACTGGTACAGACGCTGACTGACAGTCCGCATTTTCGTATCTTCGAATTCTCCGACTGGCACAGCACCCAGCATTTTGTAAAACAGTTTCTGAGCGGTATTTTCATTGTGATCGTTATGACGGGCCTGGATCAGGACATGATGCAGAAGAATCTGTCTTGCAAAACCCTCAAAGAATCGCAGAAAAACATGTACTGGTACGGTTTTGCCTTCACCCCCGTAAACTTTCTGTTCCTCTCGCTGGGAGTGTTGCTGCTTACCCTGGCAGGCAGGCTTAACATACCATTGCCAGTTCTGAACGACGACATACTGCCCATGTACTGCACATCGGGTATATGGGGCGAAAGCATTCTTATCTTCTTCACCATCGGGATCATTGCAGCGGCCTTCTCCAGTGCAGATTCGGCCCTTACAGCCCTCACTACCACCTTCTGTGTGGATATTCTGGGCATCCATAAGGAGGAGGCTCAAAAGGCAAAAAAGACACGGTTGAAAGTTCATTTACTTATTTCTGTGTTATTTGCCCTGATTATTATTATCTTTAAGGCCATA
>SAAM01000679.1 GCA_009929415.1 Clostridia bacterium
GGAGGGCAGATAATGCCTCCTATAATGGGTGCGGCAGCGTTTCTTATTGCCGAGGCGGTAGGTGTTCCTTACCTGGATGTTGCAAAGGCAGCTATAATACCTGCTATTCTGTATTTTACAGGAATATGGATGATGATACACCTCGAGGCGAAAAAGATTGGCCTTGTTGGGATTCCGAGAGAACAGCTTCCTAAGGTGGGGCCTATACTGAGGGAGAGAGGACATCTTCTGCTTCCGATAGTCGTAATAATAGCACTTCTTGCTATGGACATGTCTCCTATATATGCGGCTACGAGGGGGATACTTGCAGCGGTAATTGCACCTTTCCTAAGAAAGAGCACACATGTTCCTATGAAGGATCTGTTTGAGGCACTCATAAACGGAGCCAGGAACATAATAAGTGTTGCCTGTGCCTGTGGAGTTGCAGGAATTATTGTTGGAATAGTAACACTTACAGGTGTTGGACTAAAGCTGGGCGGAGGACTTATCGCAGCAGCTGGCGGAATGGTTTCGCTTACGCTTTTCTTTACCATGATAACATCACTTATACTTGGAATGGGAGTACCTACAACTGCCAATTACCTGATCACATCTACTATAGCAGCGCCTATAGTAATGCAGCTTGGAGTTCCGGCTCTTGCGGCCCATCTGTTCACGTTCTATTTCGGAATACTTGCAGATATAACGCCTCCGGTTGCACTTGCAGCATATGCGGGATCTGCGATCGCAAAGGGAAATCCTTTCAAGACGGGAGTGCAGGCTACAAAGCTCGCAATTGCGGCATTTATAATTCCTTATATATTTGTAATGAATCCGGCGCTTATTCTTATTGACACAACGGCAGTTGATGTAATAAGGATAACCATAACTTCACTAATGGGAATGTTTGGAATAAGTGCAGGTATGACGGGCTGGCTTTATGGAAAGACCAGTATTGTTGAAAGAATTCTCCTGCTTGCAGCTGGACTTATGCTCATAAATCCTACTGTAATGACAGATATCATTGGTGTTGGAGGTATTGCAGCTATAATAATGTTCCAGTACATCAAATATAAGAAAGTAAAGCCGGCTCAGGCGGCATAGATTTTCAGCGGTACCATAATGGTGCCGCTTTTTTGTATTTAAAGTGTAATATCTGTGTAATTATAATAACTTATAAATAGAGTATAATTGATGGAAGGGGAGATTTCATTGGATTTAAAA
>SAAM01000680.1 GCA_009929415.1 Clostridia bacterium
ATGCAAGCAAAATATTATCAGCAGCCCAATTTAGTAGTAATGGTACAATACAAATACTACCAGTCATTATAGCCGTAGAGGTACATGAGTCAAACGAAAATCATTAAAAAGCATGGATATTTGATGGTATTTCCCCATAATGATCAGATACGTATAGTTGAGGGCATCTCAAGCGAGGGAAACAAATGCAGATGCTTTCCAGTGCTTATAGTTGGATGAGTTTGTGGGTTCGAGACTCATGGTAGCATGTTTTCCACTTATGGCAGACGCACTCTTAGCCTTCATTGCAGCTACACGTCTTTTAAATGGCTGCAAGAGGTTGCAGGATTGTGTCTGTGATAATTCGGGATTATTTGATTCCAGAAAATACCGATACATGAAAAATATGAGTGTAAGCGCTATTTATGCTATAGTACTTACTTAATTTACCCTGCAAGGAGAAAAAATCGGATGACTCAAAAGGATACTGCATCAACGATGCCAACAAGAAAGTGGGAAATGGACGAACTGTTGAGCAGCAGATTAATGAAGGATATGGAGTTTCTGATAATGCTGTCAAATCAGAGTCCTCTTACGAGAGAACGCTATCTTTGGAACGCATACGGAATCGGAGAGGAGGAAGTAACAGGGGAGCTGGAAGCAGAACTGCCGTGGGATTTCAAGGACCCGGAAGCCAGAGAGCCGTGGGAGGAGACAGAAGAGCCAACAATCAGAGATCTTCAGGAATATGGTCTGATATAAACTCCATTTATTAGGAGTCAAGTCCCAACAACCTCTTGCTCCTTTCCAACAAATCCTTACACATGCGATCGCCAATGATATCAGACTCGTTAGTTTTTTCCTCGGTACTTGAAGTGATGATCCCGCATGCCAGGGCTTCTCGCTCAAGCCTCATGCCTACCTCTAGGTATCTCAATAGCTCTTGGTTGGTTAACGTAATTGGGTCCAGACTGGAGAGCCGCTCAAGAGCAATGTCCTGGATACATCTTGCACTTTGTGCCTGCCTTCTGCTGATCTCCAGCGTTTGCGCAAGATACTCTTTCTGACGCTCCTTGTCCATGTAGGAATCGAATGCAGCGCATCGCTGGATCCAGTTATGCTTGGCTGACCATCTGAGCAACAGCGACATGGACCAGGATTTTTCTATATACTTGTTAACTACTTTTTGGATACTCCTATCGATTCCATAATCCCTATAGGC
>SAAM01000109.1 GCA_009929415.1 Clostridia bacterium
CGGTATCTTCGGTGACGCTCACTGAGGTCGTTATAGAGGCAGATACTGTGAGAGAGATAAGGACAGGAAAACCGGGAGTCAGCATCCCTGTGAACGGGTATGTCATAGCGGCAAGCGGCACCAGAGGAGATCAGCTGGCATCATCATTTTCGGCTGGGGACAGGCTTGAGCTCAGCACCTCCATGCAGGACAGCTATCCTGATCTTAAGGAAGTCGCGGGCGGAGGGACTGTAATACTTAAGGATGGAATGCTTGCGCCAATAACGCACAAGATAGCGGGCAGGTCACAGAGGACTGCGATTGGCATAACCTACGACAGAAAGCTGGTATTCATGACTGCCGACGGTAGAAAGAACCCTTATATAGGTATGACGGAGACCGAGGTAGCAGACTTTCTGAGGACCCAGAATGTCAGGGACGCCATGATGTTTGACGGCGGAGGCTCGACGGAGATGATCGTCAATGGAAAGATAACCAATGATCTTGCATCTGAAAGAAAGATAGTAAATGGCATGGCCATTGTCAACAACAGGACGAGAGGCTCTCTCAGCAAGCTTGAGGCAGTGCTGGAGACAAAGAATATAGTTCAGGGAGATCGGGTAAAGCTTGCGGTACAAGGATTTGACAGCAGCATGAACCCTGTTGCGACATCGGGGATAACTGTAAGTGGAAACGGCATAAATGTAGAATATAAGGACGGATATGTCACCTTCAAATCCGGTGGAAACGGAAGCATAATCGTAAGATCCGGAAGTGCGAGCGCCGTTATATCTCTGAATGTGGCATCCGTTAATGCGAAAGACCCAAGACGCGTGGACTCAATGCCAGCCTATGATACTGCAATAGTTCCGGATTCGCTCAAGGACAAGAAGGATGTATTCTCGCAGGCCATTAATGGAGTGCTTGTGAATAAGATAAACGGCAGTGCAAAACTTGCGGTGAATTATTTCAACAAGAATCAGGAGCTGAGCGATGCAATAAAGACAGCAAAGGAATCGGTATACAAGGGCGCTCAGTATGTGGAAAATGACTCGGTAAGATATGTAGGACTCGACACCTCGGCAGGCATAAGCGGCACTTCGGGGCAGTGGAAGTCTGTAAAGGATGCGCTTTCTTCATCCAACAAGAATGTTGTGATCATGATGAGCACATCGATGAATCTTTCGGTATCTGAAAAGACCGTGCTCAGGAATCTGCTTCAGGAGGCTTCGGCTTCAAAGAACATATTCGTAATCACTAAGGGCAGTGAATATTCTTCATATGCCATTGGAAATGTCAGCTATATAACGCTCAGGGATTTCTCTACAGTTAAGGCAGGCAAGGAAGAGGACTACAAATACCTGGTATTTAAGAAAACCGCAAATGGCCTGAATTACGGCTTCCAGAGTCTACTGCAGTAAAAAAATATATAAATTTCAAAAAAGTTATTGACATGCATGTTTCGATATATTAAAATAAAGCAAATGAATATTCTTGATGCCTTATCAAGAGCGGTGGAGGGAGTGGCCCTGTGAAACCCGGCAACCAGCAGAAATGTATGGTGCTAATTCCTGCAAAATTTAATTTTGGCAGATGAGGTTTGTTAATGACAATACATTAATCCTCTTTGCTGTGGCAAAAGAGGATTTTTTATGTAGATTCATCATTTGAGAGAGTTGGTTTTTATTTTTATTTATTGTATAACAAAAGGAGAACAGAAGAAAAAATGAGAAGACTATTCACTTCAGAATCAGTTACAGAAGGGCATCCAGACAAGATTTGCGATCAGGTTTCAGACGCGATTCTAGATGCGATTTTTGCCAAGGATCCAAATGCCAGAGTAGCTTGCGAAACAGCGGTTACTACAGGTATGGTAATGGTTATGGGAGAGGTTTCTACAGAGACTTATGTAGATATTCAAACAATAGTTAGAGAGACAGTAAAAGGAATAGGATATGACAGAGGAAAATATGGATTCGATGCAGACACATGCTGCGTACTGAATGCGATTCATGAGCAGAGTGCTGATATAGCTATGGGAGTTGATCAGGCTCTTGAGCACAAGACTGGAGAAATGAAAGAATCAGAAATAGAAGCTGTTGGAGCTGGAGACCAGGGAATCATGTTTGGTTTTGCATGTGACGAGACTCCAGAGCTTATGCCACTTCCTATATCGCTTGCTCACAAGCTTGCAAGAAGACTTTCAGAAGTAAGAAAGAACGGAACTCTTGATTATCTGAGACCAGACGGAAAAACTCAGGTTACGGTTGAATACGATGATAACGGACCAGTAAGAATAGATACAGTGCTTATTTCTACTCAGCATGCAGAGAGCGTTTCTCTTGAGCAGATCAAGAAGGACCTCATGGATCATGTAATAACTCCAATCATAGATCCGGCAATGCTTGATGAAAATACAAAATATCTTGTAAACCCTACAGGAAGATTCGTAATCGGAGGACCTCATGGGGATGCAGGAGTTACAGGAAGAAAGATAATCGTTGACACTTACGGCGGATACTCAAGACACGGCGGCGGAGCTTTCTCAGGAAAAGATCCTACAAAGGTTGACAGATCGGCTGCATACGCTGCAAGATGGGTTGCGAAGAACGTTGTAGCAGCAGGACTTGCAAAGAAATGTGAAGTTCAGCTTGCATATGCAATCGGAGTGGCAAGCCCGGTATCTATACTTGTTGATACTTTTGGAACAGGGATCGTTGGAGATGACAAGATTGCTGAGATCATCAACAAGAATTTCGACCTCAGACCGGGAGCGATAATCAAGGAGCTCAGACTGAGAAGACCTATCTACAAAAAGACAGCTGCTTACGGACACTTCGGAAGAACTGACATAGATGCGCCGTGGGAAGAACTTGATAAGGTAGATGCTCTGAAAGCGAGCCTCTAACATGAAAAAAATCGTAGTTTTTGGAAGTCCGCACTGACCAGGCTGCGAACCTGTAAAAGAGTTGCTTTTACAAAATGAGATAAAATTCGCATATGTCAATATCACAGAAAGCATGTTTGCACTCAAGCAGTTTCTTAAATACAGAGACAGCAGAGCAGACTTTGACAGGATAAAGAAAATGGGAGCTGTAGGCATACCATGCATAGTGGTGGAAGGCGAAGAGTTTTATTTTGAGGATCAGATTGAAGAATTTCTAAAATCTGTGAAATAAAAAAGTGTATACAGATCCGAAAACGTGTACTTTACGCGTTTTCGGTTTTTTATTGCAAAGCCGGTGCTTGCAAAAAACATTCACGGTAGTATAATAGAAGTCAGAGCGGAAAAAAATATAAATATGAATTTGGGAGAAATTAATGGATCAGATAACTAAAAATTACATAAAGATAGCACTTGCGGGAGTATTCTGGGGTACGATTGGACTTTTTGGAAAGACACTCGAAGGCTATGGCATGAGCTCAGAGATGATTGCATTCTCAAGACAGTTCGCCGGATTTTCAATACTCTTTATCATATTCCTTTTCAAAGACCCTTCTGTTCTCAGGATAGACAGGAAGGGCCTTAAAAGCGCTATGATAATAGGAGTCGTTTCCCAGGGGATATTCAACCTTGCGTATTTTGGATCGATAAAGCTCGTTGGCACATTTACGGCCGTAGTGCTTCTCTATTTCTCCCCGGTCATAATGTTCCTTCTGGGAACCTTCATGTACAGAGAGAAATCAAGCCGCAAGAAGGTGTTTTCGGTGCTGCTCTGCCTTACAGGATGTGTATATGGAGTAACGGGAGGCGATTTTTCAACCCTGCAGAGCAACACGGTCGGGATACTGCTTGGTCTTACAGCGGCTCTGACATATTCGCTAATGCCGGCGCTAAGCAAGAAGACGACGACCATTTACAATCCGTTTACGATAATAATATACAGCTTCATGTTTGGAGCAATCATGCTAATACCATTCGCAAAGCCTGTAGCCTCGATAATGGCAGTTCAGGACAAGGCGGTATTTCTCATAATACCTCTATTTGGTTTCATATCATCGAGCATACCGTACTGCCTGTATATACCCTCGCTCCACAATGTCCAGGTTTCAAAGCTGGGCGTGATAGCATCCATAGAGCTCGTGGTATCAATCGCTATAGCGGTGCTGTTCCTCAAAGAGCCGCTCAGCGCCGGAAAGGTTGCAGGAGCCGCTATAATAATGGCCTCAATACTCATTATGAATACGAACATAGAGCTGCCACGCTTTCGCAGGAAATACAGATTTGTAAAGAAATAATGCCTCAGGTACAGCGATTTATATTCCATATGATTCGAAAGGAGCTATTATGAAAGTAACAGATCTTACACATATAATCGAAGCCGATATGCCTGTGTTTCCAGGTACAGAAAAGCCGCTTCTCGAAAAAGCGAACACCATAGAAAAGGATGGGTTTCGGGAGACTCTCATAACAATGTTCTCGCATACGGGAACCCACATGGATGCGCCGGCACATATTTTTGAAGACGGTGCCACTCTGGATTCATATGATGCGCAGTACCTTACAGGAAGAGGTACTGTTGTGGATTGCACGGCAAAGAGAGAAGGAGAGGTCATCCTTCCGGAGGACCTTGAGCCCTGCATGAGGGAAATAGAATCCGCGGACTATGTGCTCTTTTATACCGGATGGAGCAGATTCTGGGGAGAAGACAGGTATTACGGCAGATTCCCATGCCTTCATATGGACACGGTAAGGCTGCTTGCTCAGAAGAACATAAGGGGGATAGGGCTTGACGTGATATCGCTAGACCCCATGGAGGATACGAATCTCAGCAATCACAGGCAGGCGCTTGGAAGCGGGCTTCTTATAATAGAGAATCTCTGCGGCCTCGAAGAAATAAATGGAAAAGAATTTACGCTCTGCCTTATGCCTCTGAAGTACAGAGATGCAGATGGAGCACCGGCAAGAGTAATTGCAATCATAGAAGGATAGGAAAAATGGATATTATGCTCAGAGAAGAGCTTTCAAAAATATACTCAGCAGTCCCTGAGGGAGACTGCTCAGGCTGCGGCAGATGCTGCCATGAATCGGTGGGAGCCAGCTTTGCAGAGGCAGAAGTTATATATCAGGACATAAAGGCCATGCCGGCTGAAAAAAGAAAGCAGATTATTGACCGAATAATGGATTATTATTTTGATGTATACCAGATAAGAAGGAAATGCCCGTTTCTGAGCCCGGAGAACAGATGTGAGATATATGCCTCGAGACCACTGAACTGCAGGATTTATGGACACTGGAGCAGGCAGGAGTATGAGAACAATCTTGACAGACTGAAATGCAGCAACGATAAGATATCACAGGTTCTGGTTGAAAAATATGGGTATAAAGTTAAACAGGACTACCTGGATTTTTCCATAGGATTCTGCAATGATTTCAGGGGCAGGCTGCTCAGCAGTGACGAGAGAAATGAACTGTATGACTCGCTGATAGTTCTGGATTCAAAGATGTTCGTGAGAAAGGGCCTCAGGCTCGCATACGAAGACAAGGGCATAGTGGAGCATATTGTAGACAGGCTACTTTCGAAGGAAAAGATATTTGAGATAAAGATGCGTGGTGAGCTTTCGCCTGGAATGATGAATAGGCTCAAAAACATCGCAGTATTAAGAATCGGGGCTGTATAATGTCAGAAATAATTATAAAGAAATGTGAAGACTACGATTATGAAAGAGTAAGAGAGAGTATTTACGGTATACTTGATCAGGCGCAGATGTCTGCCAGGATAAAGCAGGGCATGGACGTAGTGGTAAAGGCTAATCTGCTTTCAAAAAAAACACCGGATCAGTGCGTAACCACTAACCCGGAAGTCATAAGGGCGGTATGTGAGTATGTAGCAGAGCACGGAGCGAGGGCTATAATAACGGACTCTCCGGCTGGGCCGTATAACGAGAGCTCGCTTAGGGGCATATATGCCAGCGCGGGTATGACTGAGGCTGCGAGAAAATCAGGAGCCACGCTCAATTTTGATACAGGACACGAGAGCGTAAGGCTTACGGGGGCAAAGACCCTGGAGAGGATCGACGTGATAAAGCCGGTCATCAATGCACATATGATAATAAATGTAGCAAAGCTCAAGACTCATGTCATGATGACTTATACGGGGGCGGTAAAGAATCTCTACGGAGTAATACCGGGACTTACCAAGGCGGCATACCACATGAAGCTTCAGGAGCCTGAAAACTTCGCAAACCACCTTATAGACATATGCGAGTTCGTAAAGCCGGACTTTTCGATAATAGACGCTGTACACGCCATGGAAGGCGACGGACCCAACAGCGGCGACAAGGTGGAGTTTGGATTTCTTCTCGCAGGCACGGATCCATATGAGCTTGACTATGTTGCAAGCAGCATGGCAGGAATAGGCAAATCAGAGATTCCTACTCTTGTGAATGC
>SAAM01000681.1 GCA_009929415.1 Clostridia bacterium
TAATTCAAAACTCGTCAAACAAAATGGCAAAATTGAGGAGAGGGTATATAAGGCAGGCGGACTTTACGGAGCTGCAATAGAAAAAATCATCTATCATCTGGAGAAAGCAGCATCTGTTGCCGAGAACGAAAATCAGAGGGAGTATATTAAGCTCCTTTGCGATTACTATAAGAGCGGTGACCTCAAGATATGGGATGACTACAATATTGCATGGGTAAGTGAGACCGGATCTCAGGTTGACTTTATCAATGGTTTCATAGAAAATTACAACGATCCCCTCGGGAGAAAGGCTACCTGGGAAGGGCTGGTCAATATCAAGGATCTTGAGGCATCAAAGAGAACACAAATAATCAGCGAAAATGCTCAGTGGTTTGAGGATAACTCTCCTATCGATCCTAAATACAGGAAGAAAGAGGTTAAAGGTGTTTCTGCCAAGGTAATCAATGCCGTGCAACTTGGCGGCGACTGTCACCCTGTCTCTCCTCTTGGAATAAATCTCCCTAATGCAGATTGGATCAGAAAAGAACATGGTTCTAAGTCTGTAACGATTGCAAACATTACAGATGCATACGAAAAAGCTGCGGAAGAGTCCCCTAAGACTATGAGCGGAGAGTTTTCATGGGATGAGTCTGAAGTTCAGCTTCTAAAAGAGTACGGAAGTCTTACAGGCAATCTTCACACGGACCTTCATGAATGTCTTGGACACGGCTCGGGGCAGTTACGTGAGGGTACGTCTCCAAACGCTCTGAAGGATTACAGCTCAACACTTGAAGAGTCGAGAGCCGATCTTTTTGCACTGTACTATCTGGCCGATCCGAAGCTTGTCGAACTTGGAATCACACCAAATGACACAGCCTATAAGGCAGAATATATCAGCTACATAAGGAATGGTATTTTCACTCAGTTTGTTCGTATAGATCTTGGGAAGAAGGTGACTCAGGCTCATATGCAGGGCAGAAAAATGATATCTGAATGGTGCTTCGAGAAAGGAAAGGCTGATAATGTTATAGAAAAGCGCATTCGTGACGGGAAGACATATTTCGTAATCAACGATTATGCTAAATTAAGGACTCTCTTCGGCGAGTTACTGAAAGAGCTCCAAAGAATAAAATCCGAGGGAGACTATGAAGCAGGTAAAAAGCTTGTCACAACCTATGGAATCAATATAGATCCACAGTTACATAAAGAGCTCAAAGAGAGA
>SAAM01000110.1 GCA_009929415.1 Clostridia bacterium
AAGAATTACTCCCACGCCAGGGATGACTTTTTGATTAAACATCTTGATTGCAATTTGTTTTTCGCTATGAGCATCGGGCCGATTCGATTTTCCATCATGCTCTTTTGTATAATACGAGTTTGAACGGTGGTTTGTTGGGATCTGTTGGAACTTATCCATGTGGTCGATAATCCATTCGGCAACAATTTCTGAATACTTTTCCTTATTGGACGATCTTGGACCCCGCCTATTTAAAAAAGGCTCTTTATAGAAAAATTGAATTTCTTCTACACGTTTGCACAGTGCTATTACCTCATCCCTTGAATAATCGGCCATTTGCTACTCCTTATTATTAAACGTCTTAAAACAATTTGCATTCTGACTGTATCGGGCATTGATTACAGAGAGGGTTCTGCGGTTTGCAGAACTGGCGTCCGATTTCCCAACAAGAGAAATCTATGATACCAGGAAACTCAGGATTCAATTCTCTTGCCTTATAGATGATTGCTTCCCTGGAAACCTCCATACTGACCAATCCTGCCCGTTTCAAAACTCGATCTACATGAACATCGGGAGAGATGTCTATGGAGTAATAATCTGAGAGAGGTATTTTGAATTGTCTTGCCAAGATATTAGTGGCCATCGTAGCTATCTTGATGCCACATCCTTTGAACTGGAGGAATCGATACACTACAGCAGCGCTACTCGTATTGTCAGCCCAAATTTTTGATGCATCTCCGTTATACTCATTGGCAATTCGTTGGACTGCAACATGAAAAACCTTTGCTTTGTCATTTGAGAATCGATGTAGATTCTTCGAGATGAATAAATTCTGGTAGAATTCCTCTGAATAATCAGCCAAACAATTAATCGAAAAGGAACCTATAGATTCTTTGACAAGCCAAGGGATGGCAAAGGCTTTTTCTGACTTCATTTGGCAATCCATGAGACATCCAAGTACATAAGCATGAGGATACTGCTCAATATCATTGAGAAAAGCATTGATCTCAGGCTCATCTACAAGATGGACTGTCTCTCGCTCAACGTTAAGAAATTGTCTTTTTGCAAGCGTAACAAGGATGTGTTCTTTCATAATCACTCTATAGCCTTTATGCGATGTGCCATAAGTGCTTGGTTGAAGTGAATACTTAGAGCATCTTTTTCCTCGACTTCTGGATAGTAGAAAATGAGAGAGTCCATGAATTTTGCATACTTATGTTGGTTCTTCTCCATCCTGATCATCATTGTTTGATATAGCTCACGTTCATAGTTCCAATCCCAATCGATGAAGGGAGAGAAGAAACTCATCCCTGAGTCGAATGAGAATGATGAGAAAGTCCCGTCTACATACTTTATCTGGAGCTCTCGCTGATGTGTCTGACCAGGATCAGTAGTAAGTGATCGTTCAGTGGTGACATAAAGTTGAATTTTTGCCTTATTAGAAGGATTAAGAGTTAACTGTGCATTAAAGAACCTTTGCTGTTGTCTACGATCACAGAATGTAAAATTTGCACCCGTGCTTTTCTCATCGTTCACTGCTAGGTGTACTCTTGAGCTTTGCTGAAGGGGCATATCATTGAGCAACATCAAGAAGCATAAGACTTCCGAATATCTGAGAAGATATCGATCGGCATACCAAATCTCATCGATTGGTTTTTCTTCATCCAATCCAAAGCGCTCAGTAAGGTATTTCCATAGCTTTACTGCAGAGACTGCCGATACCCCTTTAAACTCGGTCCGTATATTTCTAATACCCTGCTTTTCTACATCTAGTTTGAGTGAAGAAAGATGCTCTGGAAATCTGTACTCCTCTGATGCAATCTTGCGTATTGAGGGGAAGTGGTCAAATGGTGTATACGGCTTTTCAGTTTGTAAATAATTCTCATAGATGAACCTAGCCTCGCTTGTATCAACAACAGCTGCAAGCTTGTATTGATCGACAACATCTCGGATTCGAAGCTGTAGATTTTCTCCTGCGAAAGAAAGTCCATAACCCAAGTTTTTCTGTATTGTAGTATCTGTTTTCAGAATAAGCGAAGAAGGAAATACCAGAGTCACCTTGGTTCCTTGTTTCGCCAAATCCAGAAGAGCTCCAAATTTGCTGCCAATAATGGAAAACTCATCGTTGGGCAGACTGTTGAAGTAGAGTACTACCTTTCCCGATTGTTTTCCCATCAATAATTTTACAATATCCTCGACAACATCTGTGACCGATCGGTCGCCTGCATTCGGATTCACCGTTCCGATATAGTTGCTAAAATATGCCTTGATATCCTCTCTCTCGAGGAGCTCCCGTACTATGTGACGGTTGTAGACTTGCTTACCTGCTTCATCTCGCTCATAAGTGATGAGGCAAGCTGGGCAAGCTGCATTGCACTGATCGGGGCATTCTGTAGCTTCCAACAGGTATGAATAGAACCGGGGATGGCTGAATAGGGATTGAATCATTTCTGAGTATCCAGCTCCTCCTGGAACATCGTCATACAGGACGATTTCCTGGTTATTCCAAGTACTTGTTTCCGGATCATAATATGCTTGTACCAAAAAGCGTATTTCACGGTCATCAATACCAAGGAATTTTGATGCAGCCAGTTGGAGACAACGGCCAAATGTCTTCATGAATACGTCACTTTGAGCGAGTGGGATAATGTCCTTGGAAAATCGGATTTGGATTGCATCGGTAATGAACTCTGCCATCAAATTCCTGATTATTGGAGTGAGGTTGGTATTGCATGGCTTGTCTGAATACAGCTTGGGATGGTTCTTGAAATCTTCAGGTTTGTATTGGGATTTTGGAACACTTCGCCCACAAGATGGGCATATAACATATCCTTGACTGTTAGGTCCCTTATTGATTGCATAGAAGGTTGCTGATTGCGTGGTGGCAATCCGAAGAATATCAGGAATTATTTGAATAAACGCACTGCTTTCAGTTTGTAGGGACGCATAGAATGCTGTAGAAAGAAAGTCCTTATTGATTTTGTTCGGGGCATAAGGCTGCTCATCCTGGTAATCCACCCTGAAACCTTTCGGTATTATCCCGTAACGAATATGATTGGTTTTTACCTGTATCGCTTCGTTATTGACTACTGGTACTTTTCTATACGTTGGAGTGCCGCAAACTGGACAAGCTATTTCATCTATGGTAGGAGGAACAACAAAGAAATGATTACAGGTGGTGCACTCAACAAAACCCCGTGACTCAAAAGTAGAGGCATCTGAAAAATTCTCACCTCCGATATTGGAACTGAATGTTAGTCCTTTTGATTTAATCAGGCGCTTTCCTGCAATGATTTCCGTACCAGGTGCATATTCCCTGATGGCAATTTCACTACTGCGTTGCAGTCGGAATCGATTCTGAGTGTTTTCATCTGCAGCTTTATCTACATTGGTACGCTTATTTACTGTATTCAATGAGACAACATCCGTAGGGAATCCATATTTCGGCAGAAGTGAAAGATTGATAAGGAATGACACGATGTCGGTTTCAAGCAATGATTTTTGATAGAACTGTAAGACTTTCTGTCTTTTTACATTCTCTGCCTGGTTCTCAATTTCTTTTTCGATTCCAATAATATACGACTTGAGTATATCGTATTCGTCATTAAATCTATCATATAGTTCCAAATAGTACGCTTGAAGATTGAATCCAACGGCTAATGATGTACCTGCAAGTAGTATGTTGCTTTCAGAAGACAACGGAGCATCATGCAGCCAATTCAGCAGAAGTTCAATTATCGGGTGTGGCAGTCGGGGATTGCTTTCAAATCCAAAGAAAGTTTTTACAGTTCCATATGAGGCTAATGGATTACTTTTTTTTGCCAGAAGTTCTTGGAGTGTTGGCTCCTTTCCAATGAGCTGATCAAAAAATGTTCTGAGGATGAAGGAGTTGAGATGCCGTTTGACAATTTTCTCACTATTAAGCGATACATACGGGTCATGGGGTTTTCTGGTAAAGAAGAGGTCCGGATGCAAGAAAAAATAATGGTCGAGCGGTACTTTGCGTGCACTTGTGAGCACATAGGCGACACGGTCGGCACGACGACCGGCACGACCTGCTCTCTGGAGATAATTGCTTGGACCAGGAGGACAGTTTGCTAGGAAAATGGAAGTGATACCTCCGATATCGATGCCTAGTTCCATCGTGGTACTCGAGCTTAGAACGTTAATTTTCCCTTCGATGAACTGCTTCTCATTCTTAGTTAATTCTGACAACTCTAATTGAGCTGTATGCTCAACAGTACTCATCCCAAGTTTTGGGAATGAGATTGTCCGTTTATAACCGTAGAGGTCATGAACAGACTTTTGATCAAGGACTTCTACCTTCCCAAAACAAGAACTTGAAATACAATATCCATTGATGTGGTGTGGTGAGGTTCTGTTGCAGATGGGGCAACGATACATAACTGGGTTTTCGGTAATCCCTGCATCATCCAGTCTCAATGCATAGGCATCTGTAATTTTCTCATGTTTGCTAAAGCAATGAGAAAGATTACTGATTAAGAGGGGCCACAGCTCGGCAAGCAGATTGTGGCATGCTTCGACACTCAGATTCATATTTCCCAATGCTTTTCTGATAACTCTGGTGAGGGTAGTCTCATTCTGAGAACCCACTGTATACCAACCTTTGATATTGGAAGGGACTTTCTGGGAAGGTTTCGGGCGATTCAAAACAAAATACTGATTAACTAATGCATTCTGAAGGATGTAGCGGGAAGCTGGATACAAGCATTCATCATATTTCGGTGTCATGGATGCTATACCGCCATTGGCTCTCATGTGGTGAAGCAATCCTTTAACAAGTGCACAGAGCTGGTCGTTTGAATACTTAGAGAGGGTTGGATTCTGCTGAATTTTCTCCCAAAAGATCGAAGGGAACTTAAAATCAAGTTTGAACAACCCAGAGTTTTCAGGTAGATATTGTGACCTAGAGAGGATGCCCAGTGAACGAATGAGAATCCAATAGGCAATTTGCCTGCGGTAATCTGGTTCCACCCAGGGCTCTTCTTTTTCAATTTTCTCAAAGATACCTGCCATCTCTTTAAGATCAGGAGAATTGCTGAGTGCTTGTGATGCGTCTGCGAAAGAAATGTTATTCTCTGTGCTACAATTAGCAAGTATGTCATCAAGTAAACTAGGTTCAGTGTAAAAATCGTCGAACCGGAAAGCAGATGGGTGTTCTTCCACCAACTTTGGAAGCGTTTGCACTATCGTTTCTCTGGAAGTATTGGATAGATTCTCAAGCATGTTTGAAAGAATCATGCTAGCTTCTGGGTGATACAATAGCCACATCTGTCCCATTTTGGAAAAGGATGCAAAGGGTTCTGCCGTATGCTTATGGTTATTTTTGAGTGCATCCATGATTGATTCGTAAAGCAGTCGATTTCCCAAATATATCTCATGAAGCCAATCTAATGCGGTTGGGAGTTTTGCTGCACCCTGGCGGTTGTCTGTAAAGGTTAGGAGACGTCTGCCTCCTCCCGGCAACCATTGCTTTTCACTATCTTTATGCGGCTCCAGATTTGCATAGAGAGAATCGATGGCAATCTTTTGGATCAAGTCAATGCTGACTGATATTGCGGAGAAGAATACCTGCTTGTACAGGGCAATCTCAGGGTCAATCACATAACTGTCAAAGTCTTGGGAGATATCGGCATCCAGTTCGTCTTCAGCCTGATTTCCTGTTAATGCATGGGAACAATTCAAACATTTTGTGAGGGAAGCAGAAGTGCCATCGAATCGTATTAATTGGGGAGTAAAGCTTACAGATTTCGACCGCCAGTCAATTCGTTGATTCTTCCCTTCTTTTGAGGTACTGGTGCAAAGATAAGCCTCTCCGCATTCCTTGCAAACAACCAACTCATGCAGAGGTTGCTCTTTGCATGCAGGGTTAGGACAGTGCTCATGAAATGAACTGTAGAACTTTTTGCAGGAAAGGCAGTAAAAGATTCCGTCAGGTGCTTCCACGACGGAATGGAGTCGCATCTTTACCAGTGGCTTGTTTTTTGCAGTAGATGCAATGATCGAGAGATACCGTATTACACTGTAAGCCAAAGAACGTGATGATTGAATCCCAAGCAGTTTAGAAAGTGTAGTAAGGGTTATAGGCGCGTTGGTGAGGTCGTTTACAATCTTAACAAGAGACTCATTGCGAGAAAAAACTTCATAGAGGGCTTCTTGAAATAGGGATGACGAGCAAGAGGGAAATTGCTGTTGAATTATTTTTAGACGTGTTTCATCGGAGGCATCAGAGGGGAGAGCATCGAGTTTTTCGAGCAATGAAAGAATATCTGTTGTTGGAATGGGTTTCTTATGGTTGATGAATGTAAGAGGCTTGACTCTGTTCCCGTCAATGTACTCAACGGACGTGATATCCTTTGCGAATAA
>SAAM01000682.1 GCA_009929415.1 Clostridia bacterium
CTACCACAGTATGAGAAGAGTCAATCCCAAGAAGATAGGATTGGAGTATGACAAGGAGCATTTCATCAGGGTAGAGAAGTACATCCGCCAGATAGAGATACTCTTTGACACTACTGCCAACGAAGCAGTGAAGATAGTTTCATCCATCTCTCCAGACATGACTAAACCCTTTCGTATTGACGATTTCCCTGAGGTTAAAGCGAGGTTTGGCAGGTTGATGAATAAGTTCTCCTCCAATATGCTCTTTGTCGTTAAAAAGGCCACAAAATCGGAATGGCTAAAAGCTTGTGAGAAGAATGACGAAATGGTCAATCTCCTTTCCAAGATAATGAAGATGGATGACAAGCTCAAGGGCAGATACAACATCAGAAACCTACAAGCGTTGGAATCATTCCAACAGAGGAAGATGAATGGACTCAACCTCTCTGACAGGGTGTGGAACTATACTAATCAATTCAGGGGAGAGATAGAGATGGCTCTGGATCTTGGCTTGTTTGATGGTCGTTCAGCACAGGACTTGAGCAGAGATGTCCGTATGTATCTCAAAGAACCGAAGATGCTCTTCAGGAGGGTAGCAGACACAAGAGGAAGGCTTCATCTCTCCAGAAGGGCAAAGGAGTATTCGCCAGGGGGAGGTGTATATCGCAGTTCATACAAGAACGCCCTGAGGATGACAAGGACAGAGGTGAATATGGCTTACAGGATGTCTGACCACATCAGGTGGCAACAACTGGATTTCGTGGTGGGATATGAGGTGAAAAGGTCAAATAAAGTTTTCTCCTGCGATATATGTGAATCACTCAAAGGCAGGTATCCTAAATCCTTTCTCTTCTTGGGATGGCATCCTCAATGTCGTTGTCAGGTGGTATCCATACTTGCTACACAGCAGGAGTTTATCTCTTACCAGAAGAAGGTACTTGCAGGGAAAGAAATTACACTCAAATCCAAGAATGAAATCAAGAAACCTCCTAAAAACTTCAGTGACTGGTATCTTTCACACAAAGAGAAAATAGACTCTTCCCCGAACCCTCCATACTTCATCAGAGAAAATAAGAATCACCTCCATAGTATCCAATAGAACAAATAGTTGGGTGGATGAAAATGTTTTGAAAATGTTTTGAACTCTGCTTGTATTACAAACACTTTTTTCAGAAGTTTGAATCATAATTCAATAACAAAACAATTCAACACTATG
>SAAM01000683.1 GCA_009929415.1 Clostridia bacterium
GCAAATAATTGAAACTAACCAGATTGAGGGTGCGATGGTAGGCGCTTATAACGCTAACATCGTATCACGGATTAACGGACTCACTGATAAGATGGATATCGAGTCTGGAGGAGAGAAGCTAAAGGCTGTTATACAGGTTCAGGTAGTTAACACAGGTGTCCCACTTGCATCCTCCGAGGATGAGATAAAGCCATAAGCCATGCAGACATCCATCCTATACGATATTAACAAGACTTCTCCGGAGAAGATCCTCATAAACCAAGGGGGAACTTCATCTGGGAAGACATACAGCATTGTACAGGTCTTGTTTACGTTAGGCATGGAAGATCCTGGATGTGTTATCACGGTTGTAGGGCAAGACGTTCCCAACTTAAAGAAGGGAGCATATCGAGACGCCAAGACAGAGTATCACAGGAGCAATGAACTTGCATCATGGTACGGTAGGCCGAACGAAACAGACCGAACCTTCACATGTAAGAACGGATCTCTTATGGAGTTTACTTCATTCAAGGATGAGCAGGATGCCAAGTCAGGTAAGCGTGACTATCTGTTCATTAACGAAGCTGATGGTATCCCATACCCTGTATACAGACAGTTAGCACTACGTACCAGGAAGAAGATATTCATTGACTATAACCCATCTACCCGCTTCTGGGTGCATGAGCAGCTCATAGGTAAGCCAGGAACAAAGTTAATCATATCAGACCACAGGCATAACCCTTTCCTCTCACAGGAAGAACATGAGAAGATCGAGTCAATCGATGATCCCGAGTTCTGGAAGGTGTACGCACGTGGCATGACAGGCGAGCTGAAAGGCCTGATCTATCCGGGATGGAACATATGTGATGAGATGCCAACGGATTACAAATACCGTTGGTTCGGCCTTGACTTCGGTTTCACTAATGATCCTACGGCACTGGTAGAAGTAAGACTCTCCGGAGGTTCATTATACATCGATGAGCTCATCTATCAGAAGGGGATGCTTAACAGCGACATATACAGGACTGCCAAGGCTTCTGGAGTAACAGGAACACACGAGATCATTGCAGACGCTGCAGAGCCAAAGAGCATAGCAGAGCTAAGAGCATACGGTTTGAACGTGGTTCCTGCACAGAAGGGACCGGACTCCATCAAGATAGGTATTGATACACTGAAGAAATACAAGGTCTATGTAACGAGACGTAGTGCCAACATA
>SAAM01000684.1 GCA_009929415.1 Clostridia bacterium
AAAGAAGCTGCTGCAAACCCTGCAGGTTTGATGACTTCATTAAATGACGATTTTGTTTACAATAAAGGTTCTCAGGAATATCACTTCGGCGACGATGTTAATCCGGGTGCTCCAAGTAAGCAATTGGTAGACCTGATGATCAACAGCCGCGACCCACGTGTTCGTTTCTTCTATCAGAAGAACGATTTCAACTCGAAGGTTGTACAGGCTTTCTTCGATACAAACAAAGAATTGCCATCGTACATCGCTGCCAATGTTGAATCTGAAGTGGTAAACGGAAAGAAGGTTTTCAAAGCATGGAAAGGTGCCGGCGAACCATGGGTACGTTACTATGGTATCCCTGTAGAAGTTATGGCTTCTCAAAAGGGTGAGTACAAAGATTATTTTGACAGCAACTTGTGGAAAATCAGCATGGGTGGTAAAGAAAAAACATACACTCCGTATGCTTATTTCAACCGCGAAATGGTACAGGGTATGAAAGATTATACCTTCCCGGATGCTCCAAACGTATCTGTAACTCAAGATATCGTTGACCAACCTTGGTATGGTATGTTCTATTCTTCTGCTGAAGTGAACCTGTATCTTGCCGAATTGAAATTGATCGGTGCCGACCTTCCTGGTACTGCTGCTGATTATTTCAGGAATGGTGTTGAACTTTCAGTAAGAGCTTACGACAAGTTGGCTAACCTGAATAAGATTCCTTACTATCATTCGGTATACGATGCAAACGAAAAGAGCATCAAGCTTGTTGACGGTGAAGTTGAAACGCTTCTTACAAATCCTGCTTATCAGTTGACTGGTAACAAGGCTGCCGACCTGGAAAAGGTTTATATCCAACAGTACATTCACTTCGTAATGATTCCTAACGATCAGTTCGTAAGTGTTCGTCGCTCGGGTGTGCCTATGGCAAACAGTACAATTCTTCCTTATGTGAGATTCTCACCAACGGTTGATTATGTAATTCCAAGACGTTTCGAAATCAGTGCTGTAGAAAAGAGCGACTTGATGTACGACATCAAGATGGCTGCTTATGCTCGTCAGGGATTCTCTGTTGGAACCAACAACGATCCTGTAAAATTGAATACAGAACGTGTATGGCAAGACAAGGGTGCTCCTAACTTTGGTGCAGGTCCTAATTTCTAATCTGGAATCAGATAGATACTAAACAATAAATTGAATCCCCGGCAGGAA
>SAAM01000111.1 GCA_009929415.1 Clostridia bacterium
CAAGGAAACATTTCTGCTTATCCAAAAGAATCGTGACGGGCGTCTTGATTATGTGAAGATGAACTATCAACCGGGATACATGCTCTTTGAGGAGGCAAGAGACCAAGCACTACCGCCTAAAGCAAGTTGAGTACATACCCAGTTTTCCCATTTTCTTGGGGATTGGCTACCATTAACAATCCCCCTGAATATGGAGGCCCCCAGAGGCCTACCGACTTTGAAAAGCTGGAAGATCTACACTTTACAAGTCGATTCTCAGCCTCTTTCTATTATATATATACCGTGTATCCAGGCAATTGGGATTGCTCACATGACCATAACGGTACTGTACGGTATCCTTCAGGTACCGAAAAGCATCAGCAAAAATCCCATATTCTACGTAAAAAACTCACAGCAACCATAGTAGGTTAACTCCTGACGCATGTATTACCAAGCGTCCTAAAAGCATCATATTTTAGAGGGAATTATTCAAAAATAAAGGGTCGTGCAAACTTGACCTCATGCTCCTGCAAGTAGCACGTAAGGAACAACATATCTGAGCATGAGCCCAGCTTAATCTGAAGCACGCTGTAGAGATCATCATCCATTTGCTCTTCGACGTCCATCATATAGAAGTATTTGCCCTTGACCATTGTCAATGCTCTGATGAAGTACTCTGCACTACCTAATTTCACGCTCAGGATGTAGTCATAAAACATGTCAACAGGAAGTCCGTCCGGTGAATGGTAAAAAGCTTCCTCGATATGCTCTTTCTCAACTTTCTGACCATCATATTCAGAGAACACCTCGTAGCACTCATCCAGGGTCAGAAAAGTGAAATCATTGTCTTTTTCAAGGATGATTCGATCAAGCTCGTCTTCATTCTCAAGCCTTTCAGCAGTCTGTTCGGCCAGCATCCACTTTCTGGACATTGGAGATGCAAATGTGTTTGGTAATAGGTTATTAACTTGCTGCATGGCCACGCTCCCTTTGCCGAGTACTATCTTCAATAATACACTACCAGAGAGCAAACCAATCACGTAATATGCAGCTTTTGCTGATAAAGTAGTCGCAAATTTGAATGGTAATGGTTATTTTGGAAGCGGCTGAGCAGCAGGCCTTCCTGTTCAGCATCCGGAGGCATTGGTTCTATACAAGCCAGTAGGAACCAATTCTGGGATATACTGCCTCATTTCTCGAAACTCACTGAGCGTATCACTCTCTCTGGAACACCAGTCAAGAGTGGTATACCCATCCTTGAGGGTGCATCCATCATTGATCCGGTCGAGGATAATCTTCTTGTTTACGTTATATGCAACAGCTGCTTCTGCAATGGAGTTGAAAACATAGGTTTCTCTCCTCTCGAATGCAACTACTTGCTTTGGTTGATACAATTTCGTTACCTCTCTGTTTGGAAAACACAAATACTGCATTGATACGAACTAATCTTCAGAATACACAGTATGTACAAAAACCTCAGTAGTTTGCTTCTTTCCTAAGCTCACCCTTCAAGGGAGAACCATCAGAAAGGAATTTCAGCATCATCATCGTATGGATTCAAATAGTTAGAGTTTCCTTCCTGACATCCGCCAAGCGGCTGGACACCAAATGAGTCAGCGACCAACACCCAACGACTTCTTTTTAAGCCATCGTTCGAAATCCAAAATTCCTGCCTCATCTCACCACGGACAACAACAGGCTTGCCCTTGGTCAATTTGTTCACCAGTGATTCAGCAGCCCTTGAAAACTGGACTACATCAAAGAACGAAGAAGTGGTTTGTCCTTTGTCATATCGGCCAACCGCAACTGAAAACTTGAGTATTGGGGTTTGCCCGGCATATTTGATTTCGCTGTCAGAAGTCAGCCGCCCAGTAATCATGATTGAACACATATCAGCCATTGTTATTCCTCCAAGTAATACCCATTCACCGAAGCCATCATATGAACAGCCTCTATCAACAAGAAGCACTTTCCAACGTTAACCTCGCTGGAAGGAATGCCCTTCAACCCATACTTACCCTCGACAGGATTTCCCTGCTCATCGTTTTCTAATGGATAGCTGAGCAAAACACCCTTCGCTTTTGTTATCTCCTTAATATCATGAACGGTTCCCTCAGCCATTTCAGAAAGCCGTTTGCACAAGACATGGAAGTAATCATTCTCTTTCAGTGTTCTAGTTGATAATTCGGATCAACCGTAACTTTGATTGTTCAATCACCCTTGAGAGTCTGTGGGCGGATTGCCTCCTATCTATCCTCATATCCGGCAGGGACCCGAAGGCCCCACCGTGAATTACAAATGTCAGCTTCATGCAATTGCACCACTAGCTTCAAAGGGAATCTCGTCGTCAATAAAGAACTCTGGCCCTTCCGGCTCTCCAGCAGGACTCTTGATTGCATTGAAAACAGCCTTGTAGATGTCGTATGTGATTTCCTCGGAAGTAGGTGCTCCGAATTGCTCGAACAAGCCTTTGGCAATCTGTTTATCACCAGAGCAAAGCTCAAGAATATGGTTCCAAGCCCTTCTAATGGTGAATATCCCAGGAATGATAAGGTTCGCATCCGAGATGATGGCCTTTGTTGTACTTGCTACCTTCGGCAGGGAAGCCTTGACAGGGTCGTACGGAGGAGCTATTGGTTCTTGCCTAGGAACTTGTGTTCTAGACTGTTTTTCTGACCCTCTTGTTACAGGATCTGGATTGTTCGATTTTTTCGTACTCGTTTCTTGAGTCTCTGAATCCGGGTCAACCATATCCTCGGTAGGGATGCAGAGCGTCTGGAGCAAGGCATACTTGTGAGCGATCGCCATACCCTTGTTAGCCGCCTTGTCGCCGCTGTCCATTCCCTCTCCAACGACCACAGATTCAACGCTGGAGCCATCGGAGGCGAAGAAGGTGTACTTCATGGTAAGGATGCGGTAGATGAGGTTTCCGCCGCTTCTGGTCTGCCTTTCCTCCGTCCTCTCAGAGAGAACGGTAGGAACGGTGAACACACCATGCTTGGCAAGAATCGGATGGACGGCATTGTAGACATCATCGATGCCTCTGAATTTGAAGCCCTGTTGCTTGTTCTGCTGGTCCTTGCCGATTGCCTCAACGTCCTTCATAACCTCGGCCATTGCCTGATAGATATTGCTACTCATTGATGGTCTCCTCCTCATTCTTGGCCTTGCCTTCCTCAAGCGAAGCCATGTACTTCTTGTAGAACGAACACTTTTCGGCACAGGTGCAGTAATCGGCACACTTCACAGGGACACCGGGACGATGCTCGACATAGTGACCTGCTCCAAGATTTTCGGCGTGCTGTTCTGCACTGAATTGTGAATCGTGGCGCTTGATTGCTGTCTTACGGCCCTTTTTCATCACTGCCCAGCATTCACCTCGCTCCCAGCGCTCCTCAGCAGAGCAATCGGGAATTTCTTCCTCCGGCTTGTCCTTGTAGTAGAGGATTTCTTGGATTTTCGCAGAAAGGTCAGCCATCATATCAGCGGCAACATCACTTCTGAAAACCTCGCTGAAATCGTAGTCGATGTTCAGAATCGGCTTCTGAGGATAGGAACGGTCCCGCTTTGCATTGGTCTTGCTCCAGTCCTTGAGGAAGACGGTGTTGCGAACACCCTTGACCGGGAAGCCAGCCTTGGCAAGAATCAGCCAGTAAATGCGAAGCTGCTTGGCCCAATGGCTCTCGGTTCCTTCCTGGAGTTTCATCTGATAGGAGAAAACACCAGTGGTCTTGTAGTCGGTGATAATCTTGGTGTCGCCGTTGTACAGGTCGAAGCCACCAGACACCCTAATGTCGCCATACTCGCCGCAAGGGACCTTCATTGAAATACGCTCTTCAGCAAGCTCGTTCTCACTCTCATGGCCCTCCATGACGCTGTGGACGGCTGTCCCGAAGACTGTCCAGATCATATCCACACAATCCTGCTCCAGCTCTTCCCAGTGCCGTCTGGTGAGGATGATGTCCTTGGTCCCCTTCATCAACTCAGTGACCGAAAAGGTGTCCCAGCCAAATCTCGGATGATTGTCACGAAGACAGCTTTTGTAGTAAGGTTCGGGGAGATTATGTTTGTTTGTAATCTGCATTAGATTGCCTCCTTGAGGTTATCGGAGGAGTTGGAAGTGGCTGCTTCCTGCTCCTTTTTTTGTGCTTCAAGCACTTTTTTCATTTCGGCCAGATCCTCATTCAACCCCTCGATTTCCTTCACGAGCTTCCTGTTCGCAGAGGAAGCATCCAGCCACAATTTGCTGTGGGATTCACTTTCCTTCGTCAGCCTCTTGATTGTGCTTTCGTTGCACGAATTGTTGAGCATTGCCGTTTTCAGCAACTTGTTGGATTCCTCCAGCGCCTTCTCCAAATGCTCGATGTAGTCTCGTTCCATGAAATTCTCCTCGCCACATTAACCTTGCGGCTTCTAGTGATAACCTCCCAAAGGGGAGGGATGCGGTGTCCGGGAGTCGAACCCGAATGCACCATCACCGCTGAATCTCTGCAATATTTTTGGGATCAGTTTGATACAAGCAAGCTCCAAGAATGTGATGCTCCCCCATCAAATCCCTAAAAATGCTGCCTCTCAGAACTGCCAACGAAGACATGAGTCAATTGGCCGTTTTGCAACGTGAGAATTGGGGATTGATAACGGCAAAAGGAAGAGAGTGCTTCGATAATTGAAGCTGCTGAAAGGAAATTATTTTATATCACCACCTCTGGACCCAGCTTAACCTGCATATGTTCAGTTGGTGGATTTATCTCAAGCTTCTTGATCGGATATTCTGCCAAGGATGTTCCGAATCACAAACGCTCAACAAATGCTAGCATAAAAATACTTTTGTCGCTTATGTTAGTCATGTTATATACTTTTGTCAACTACATTTTATACTTCTTGTGGTAAGCTACCCTCAGTAAGGGGGAAAAGCCAATATGACTTTTTGGGATAGGCTCATGGATTTGCTAAGAATCCATAAAATGAGTCAGGCTGATTTATCAAAGAGACTTGACCTGTCTCCTTCGTTCATTTCCATTTCGATGGGCAGGAAGACAGTTCCGCGAGCTGATTTTCTCATGCAAGTCGCTGATTACTTCAAAGTCTCTCCCCGGTGGTTAATGACTGGGGAGGACGAAGAAGCTGTCGATGCCAAGTATTCGGTGGTCATCAACGACAAGAGGCTCATGGAAATCGGGTATTTGCTCACCAAGTGCGACACGGACTTCGTAGAGTTGATCGGTGAACTTGTCGAACACGAAATTTCCCATCAAAAGACTATTTGGTAAATAGCCTTATTAAGCGCTTAATTAGCCCAAAGAGCTTAATTGGCTCTTGGGCTATTAAGCTTAATTTAGATTATTGACCAATAAGCTTATTAGCCAATAGCTTTATTATATTAATTAAGCTTTAATATATAATATAAGCATCCTAGAGAAATAAAGATAAGATAACTTTTTACTCAGCTTGTGGATAACTTGTGGATAACTCATCTTCCATGTTCCAAATCTTGTTGGAGAAGTCAATTGCACCATCCGTTCCCTCCTCTCTTCTCATTTGCACGACATTGCCGCTCTTTCCGACAATCAGACCGCAGTTGTAGCCATAATCTTCATCAGCGTAGAACCCACCGATATCGACCTTCGGGAACTGCCTTGCGATAGCCTCGAAGATTGGAATCGGCGTTGCCCAGAGTGTTTCGAACATGACTTCAAGAAGCGTGTTTGAAGTCCTGTCAATGAAGAACTCTTCCGGCTCGTGGCTTACACCCCAGTGCTCGTTTCTCCAGTGATACCAGTTTGAGTGCCCTGTCTGGATATAGCAGCTTATGGACTTTGCAAACTCCCCCACTGTTGAATCATTGATTCGGGCCGCTTCGAAAGCCTCACGGATTGCCTCTATTTGCTTGTCAGCGGTCTTCCTGGCGATTGCTTGCTGGTCGATGGGGGTGAATGAGTATGACTTGATCCCAAGCGTCTCCTGGACCACCTGTGGCATCGGCACAAGCCTGCTGAAGAACTCTTGGGGAGTCCCATCGTTTTCCCCGGCATACGTGTAGACCATCATCGATTGCAGCTTGTCCAAATCATCCTTCGGACCTTTGAATTTCACGATATGTTTCACATTGTTCGGCATGTTTCCCTCACCATCTGTAACTCTGAGTCAGCTCAGGCCTGTCCTTGTCCAGAACCCAATGCTCTCCGGGCAATTCATTCGTGTTGTACTGGACTTGGTACGTTATCACATCACCCTTGATGCCTCCCCACTCTGGAGAGGCGAACTCATGGTCATCATCAGCGCTGACAATGGAGGCTGACTCCCCATACAATTCCTTGATGTCCTCAACAAACCTGTC
>SAAM01000685.1 GCA_009929415.1 Clostridia bacterium
CCCAACTCCCAAAGCACCATCGACCTGCAATGTGCCTGTAGCATTAATATCTTTCACCCATAAATTGCTGAACGGATTATCAAACTCCCCGATTTCCCGAGTGGTATCTTTGGGGATGATGTTTGAGGTGACAATACCTTCCTTGGAGAGTACAGATATGCTTGCAACTGCGTTGTACCATCCAGTGAATGAGCCGTCAGCGTTTGAGCCAGCCACAAAGGTTATATACCCGCCGGTGTAGTTGAGTCGAACGCTTGAGCCGTAGTTGATGACAGAGTTGATTGGCTGATTTGTGAGTCCTCCGTAGGTTACTTTGCTCACGGAATTATCAGCCTGAATCTCTACCCCTTCGGGGAGGCTTGCGAATCCGGCAATGAAGGCGTTTGCAAGTGCATAGTTGATATAGGAGTTGGAATCGAAGGATACAGGGGTTGATACCAGCCACCTGCCACGTACAAGGTAATCTGATGTCATGCCTTCTATGGTGTCCCATGAGGTGGGGGAGTTGGAAACTTGAAGGCTGTTTTGGATTCCGCGCCAGTCGATACCGTATCGAGTGTATAAATTCCCTACAAACCCGATATCAGGAGAATACAATCTTCTTATCCTGATTGTAGACCCTTTGGTGATGGAAAATACAAACTCTTTCTGTGTATTTGCGCTACTCGTGGCAACATGAACACCATCAATATAAATCATTACATATGCGCTTGCATATGCTATTTTTGGCACCCATTGATATTCAAACTGCCCAGGAGCACGTGGGTCTGGGTAATAATAAGGAACCCATACTTGCTCGTACGACGAATAGGGATATGACCCATATGTACCATAGCAATTTATTCTCACATTACCCTTTGCTGGAGAAGTGTAATATTCGCTGACATCAGAATATACAGCAGGGTATTCTTGATAAGATATTATCTGCTTCTCGAATGTTGCAGAAGTAATTTTTCTGAGATATGAATACGCAGTACCAGCGATATTCAAATCCGTTGCAATCATATCAGCAGAGTTTTCCGTAACCGAAAGAGCGTTCCAGAAGTCCTTGCGGTTCCAAGCAGTCTTGGATGGGAAGGTTACTGGAGTTGTAGGAGAGGATGCTCTTGTCACAAGTGATGGGTGCAGGATTGTTCCATAGATGGTCGAGTTATTGAATATGCCACCATGAGCACGAACACGCCCCCTT
>SAAM01000686.1 GCA_009929415.1 Clostridia bacterium
AAAAAAATACGAACCGCTGTTCTGCAGTCCGCATTTTAAAGGAATTATTTATGGTTATTTCGATAATCGCTGAATTATTTTTCGTTTGATTCTTTCTTAACTTTCTTTATAAGATCACTCACAAGTGGAAGTATCTTTGCTACATCTCCTACAAGTCCAAGATCCGCTACTTCAAATATTGCCGCATCAGGGTTCTTGTTTACAGCTATTATAAGCTCAGACTCTTCCATTCCAGCAACGTGCTGTATAGCACCTGAAATACCGCAAGCCATATATACTTCTGGTCTTACAGTCTTTCCTGTCTGTCCTACCTGTCTGTCTTTATCAAGCCATCCAGCATCTATTACGGCTCTTGATCCTGATACAAGTCCGCCTATAGTGTCTGCAAGGTCATACAGAGGTCCAAGGTTGTCTTTTCCACCAACTCCTCTACCTGCAGATATAAGCATTCCAGCTTCTTCTATGTTTGCTTTTGCCTTAGTTTCCTTAACATATTCAAGGATTTCCACGTTCATGTCAGCAGCTTCAAGCTTTGCATCGAATATTACTGTCTCGCCTGTTCTGCTGTGATCTGCAGTCATTTTCTGCATAACGCCCGGTCTTACTGTAGACATCTGTGGTCTGAAGTCAGGGCAGGCAATCGTAGCCATTATGTTACCACCAAATGCAGGTCTTGTCATAAGAAGGTTGTTAGTCTCATCTTCTATGTCAAGGCTTGTACAGTCAGCTGTAAGTCCTGTGTGCACTCTCGCAGATACTCTTGGCGCAAGGTCTCTTCCTATTGATGTCGCTCCAAAAAGAACTATTTCAGGCTTTTCCTGCTTTAATATTCCTACAAGTGCCTTTGTGTATGGCTCTGTTGCAAAAAGCTCAAGCATCTTGTCATCTGCTATTACTACTCTGTCAGCTCCATGAACTATAAGGTCCTGAGCCATATCTTTTACATCATGTCCTAAAAGTGCTGCAGTTACTCCTACTCCAAGTGTATCTGCTAATGTTCTTCCTTTTCCAAGTAGCTCCATAGATACTTTCTGAACTTCTTTGTTTCTCTGCTCTATGAATACTAATACTCCTTTATATTCTGAAAGGTTCACCTGTATACCTCCTGCTTTCTCCAAAAAATTATATTTATACGCCTGTTTGATATGTTAATAACTAGATAAGATATTTTTCCTGAAGCTTGTCAAC
>SAAM01000687.1 GCA_009929415.1 Clostridia bacterium
GAGCTCAATGAGCAGAGAGGCCGGGATATGGCGGACATGCTCTCACGGGATCAGGTGACGGGTTTTCTCAATGTCAACGCACTGAGGAGCGAGAAGCAGGTTTCTGTCATGAGCACGGGGTTTGTTGCGATTACGGTAAGGGACTATGAGGCGGTAATGGGATTTTTCGGGCTGAGCTTCAGCGAGGACCTCGTGAAGGAATATGCGAGGGTGCTTGGGAAAGCGGTAGATGGCCTGGATGGCGTGAGCATATACCGCAATCATGGAATGGAGTTCGTGGTAAGGGTGGAGTCGGCATCTGATGAAAGGATGAAGGCTGTATGCGACAGGCTCGAATCCATACACGGGAGCACTATAATAATCGATGATGTCCCGCTCTATATTGAGAGCAGGATGGGAGTATCGGTCGCAAAGGATTACATAACGCTTGAGATGGGGCTGAGATCTGCGCTTCTGGCGCTGCGAAAGGCAGTATCTTCAAATCATATGCTGCATAAGTATGACGAGAAGGACGAGGAGGCATACAATATTCTCACCAGCACTGCATCACGGTTTTCGGCTGCACTGCGCGATGGACATATCAAGGTGGCTTTTCAGGAGATAGTGAGCACATCGGGAGGAAAGAGCGGCTATGAGCTGCTTGCCAGGTGGATAAGTGATAAGGAGATTATCCCGCCGAGCAAGTTCATTCCTGTCATAGAGAGGTCTGATCTTATAAACGAGCTTACGAGACTGCTTATCAGGACAGCTGCAGATTTTATAAAAGAGAGAGGATCGGATCTTGATTTTGTATCCATGAATTTCTCGGTTAACAGCCTGAGCATGCACAACATTATGTATATGGATGAAATCGTGAGAGAAAGAGGCATAGATCCCCACCTGCTGGTCATTGAGATCACGGAGGAGGTATTTGCTCAGACTGATGAGATAGCATCGATACTCCGCGCGGCCTCGGAGAAGGGCTACCGTATAGCTGTGGATGATTTTGGCTCGGGATATTCTTCGTACAGGTATATCGATCTCTTCCCTATAGATATAATAAAGATCGACAGGGATATAGTGATACACATGGACAGCAGCGAGAAGACGAGAAACATAGTAAGGAGCATAGTGCATCTCAGCCGTGAGAACGGCATGGTCACTGTAGCAGAGGGTATTGAGACACAGACTCTTGCAGATGAATGCAA
>SAAM01000688.1 GCA_009929415.1 Clostridia bacterium
TCCTTCCTGAGAAGGTCTTTCATCATTTCGACCTGATGCTGTCCCGCAGGCAAATATCTGTCTGTCGCTCCAGCGGCTTCACGCAGTTTTTTGTGTCCTGTAAGGAAACCAAGGTTGACCCAGGGCTCCTTTCGGAAAGGCAGTATTTCAGCACCTAACGGACCTGATCCGCAGTTTCCTGCTATTGCAGTCGTAACGCCCTGTCTCAGGAGCGCTTTTTCTATAATGCCCCCGTCTTCTTTCTCTTCATCATGCATATGAGAGTCGATAAAGCCGGGCGATACATATGCCCCGGAAGCATCTATCTTCTCTTTCGCCTCCATCTCATCAGAAGAAAGACACGTTATGACCCCCTGTGAGATGCCTATATTAAGTTTTTCTTCTTTATTGAGTTCAGGGAGGAGAACGACTCCTCCCTGAATCACCAGATCATATACAGGCATGTCTGTCCTTTTAACTGTAGTTGATCATTACTGCTACAAATATAAATACCATCTGTACAGCAAAGAGCAGGAAGAAGAAGGGAACGAAGTACTTCCACCAGCGTTCGATCGGGACCTTGGCGATACCGCACATGACGGGAAGAAGGGTGGTCGGCCAGAGGATATTGGAGAATCCGTCGCCGAACTGATATGCAAGTACTGCTATCTGACGCGGGATACCGAGAATGTCAGAGAGAGGAGCCATGATGGGGATCGTCGTTGCAGCCTGCCCTGATCCGGAGGGGATCAGGAAGTTGATCAACGTCTGAACGAAAAGCATCCCTTCAGCTGCCACCCATTTAGGCATAGATGAAAGGGGCTGGGCGAGGCCGTGAATGACGGAGTCGATGATCTGTCCCTGCCTCATTACGATAAGTACACCGCGTGAAATACCCACAACACATGCTCCAAAGACTATATCCTTCCATGCATCAATAAATATCACAGCGATCCTGCTCGGGCCATAACCATTGACAACTCCTGCGGCAATTCCTGTTATAAGCAGTATCCCGCAGAGTTCGTCAAAATACCATCCCTTTTTGAGGACTCCCCAGATAAGGATGCTCATGCCAATAAACAGAACAAGAAGTACGGCCCTGTTGCGCCCCGTGAACTTTGTGTTTACAAGTTCGTCATGGTCAAGAGCCATTGCTCCCATGTCTATTCCTGCCATAAGGCTTTTGCTTGGATCATGCCTGATCTTT
>SAAM01000689.1 GCA_009929415.1 Clostridia bacterium
AATTAATTTTTCGCAATTCATATTTTCCTGTATTAGAGGGAGCGGTTACCCGCCCCCTTTGGTGAATTAATAGGCTACGTGAACCATTGCATCTTCCTGTACAAGCGTGCCTAGCTTGCCTGTTGAATAGATGTAGTTGTTACGTGTAATGTCATCAAACTTGATAGACAGGTCTGAGATAGGCTGTGCGCCAGAGGTGCCAACAAGCAGGTTGGAAGGAGCGGAATAGACAGCTCGGTGTGGAAGATTCAACTTCGTACCATTGTCCTCGTATTCCTTGATCATTCTATCCCAGTTGGATACCTTGTAGATGGTTACTCCATCCCATTCTGTCATCTCGAATCCGGTGAAGATCTTCTCCCAAGGAAGATTTGTCTTGTAGGTCCGTTTGATGTCGTACTGCAAAGCGTCAGCCATAGATTTGGTACAGAAGATGCCGGCACCGTCCAATGAAGCGATACGGCTGTCGGCATCCATGCGGATAGTCTCGAACAAACCGGTAGCGACTCCGGAGCCTAACAATACAGATTTCTGCAGAGCGTATGTAGCTTCTGCGTTGGCAGCAATAGCTGATTTCTGAGAAGCCTTAGCGGCTCCGATTGCAAACAATCTCTTGAACAGACCATCGCAGGTTGTTAACAATGCTGTATCTACGCCTGCAGTGATGTTTCCTGAATCAGCTATGTTTTTAGCTGCGGTATCTCCGAACCAACCCATGCGCCAAACCATCTCAATCATTGCCTTCTCAAGTGCAGGCTCAACGATTACAGTCATGTACTCGGTTGAAGTAAGGTCTTGGATAGCTGTCCCTTCGTTAAGGCAATATTCTGCAATTGTGCCCTCAAGAGCCTCGTAGCATAGCTTTAGTGGAATCTCCCACTTGCCTAATGCCCATACTTTTTCCGCAGAAGAGATTGCGGCTGTGGTATATGTAGGATCACAACCTCCGCCTTTTTTTCCGACACGGCTCATGTCTCCGATAAACCCAAGCTTATCCCCGTGTACCACGCCTCCCATTACGGTAACGATATTCTCTAACTGTTCGCCCTTGAATGTGCTCAAGGCGATCAACTCACGCAACGATTGTACTGCGTGGTTGGTTGGTGTTAATTTTGAAAAATCTAACATACTTTTCGATTTTAAAATTATTTCTTACTCATTCGTTCCTTACGAGCAGCCTTAG
>SAAM01000690.1 GCA_009929415.1 Clostridia bacterium
GATACTCGGAGTGGACAAGGCATTTACAATAGCAGCCATCATAGCTGTCCTTGACATAATACCGGTGCTTGGAGTAGGAGGCGCAATCTTTCCGTGGGCACTCGTTCAGCTTATAAAAGGAAGATTCGTATTTGCCATCGGGCTCATCGTATTATATGTCATAGTTCTTGTAGTCAGGAATATAATTGAGCCAAAGGTCGTTGGAGGCCAGGTAGGGCTTCATCCGGTTGTAATGCTTATATGCATGTTCGCCGGAGTCAAGATCTTTGGAGTGCTGGGGCTATTCGTAATGCCAGTTGTGATAATAATCCTCAAGAATCTCAACGACAGCGGAAAGATAAGGATATTCAAATAGCTTCATTCAATAAGAAACACTGCTCTTCCGGCTATGGAAGGCAGTGTTTTTCTGAACTATGCGATGCTTATCCTGAATCCGTGACCTCTGACGGTCTCTATCTTTACATTCGAACTGGAATCAGCGAGTTTTTTCCTGAGGCGCTTTATGCAGTCATCTATCGCCCTTGTCTCGATGAGATCTGACGAGAATCCCCAGATATTGCTGAGCATCTCATTTCTGCCCGCCACCCTGTCGCTGTTGTCTATGAGATATAGCAGCACCTCGAATTCCTTGTTGGTCAGATGAAGGATTTCAGAGCCGGACAAAACCTCGTGACGCCTGAGATTTATGACTATATCTCCAAAGCTGTATACGCATTCTCCGCTTTTCTGATTTTCATACTCAATCCTCCTGAGGATGGAGGATACCCTTGCAAGCAGCTCCATGGAGGATACCGGCTTTGCGATGTACTCATCGCAGCCCATATTGATTGCAGTCACAAGATCATTCTCAAGAGACTTTTCAGAAACTATCATTACAGGGACTGTGCTTCGCATTCTTATCACAGAGCAGAGATTGAATATCTTCATGTCTGATTCTTTGACATTGATTATTATGAAACCGGAACTGTTTTTGCTGAAATCATCAAGAAATTCATCAGGACTTTTGAAAATATCCACTGAAAAACCTTTGTCTCTGAGGATTTTTACGAATTCCTGATCTATATTCTCTGAAATGTCTACTATGTGGATAGTTTTATCTGTAATTTGCATATAAATCACCTCGATTCAGAAAAAATACTGACCATGAGTTTTCCTTATCTATATATTACCCATAAAATAAGTA
>SAAM01000691.1 GCA_009929415.1 Clostridia bacterium
GCTTGAGATTGCAAAGATAGACAGAGACACTCCTGATATTCCTGAGGGGATAATTCAAAGGGACGAAGACGGCGAGCCTACAGGCGCGCTTTATGAAGCTGCTCACTGGCATGTGGAAAAGTTCAGAAGCCCTGTGACTCATGAAGACCGCATCAGATCTATAGCTGGACTTACTAACAGATTCGCAAGTCTTGGGATAACCGGGGTAACAGAGGTTATGGGGATGCCAGATGACTATGAGATGTATATGGATGCAAAAAAAGCCGGGTTCAGGCAGCGCATCGCAATCTACAACAAGTTCAGCGACTACAGAAGCAGCGGAAGAGATGAGATAGAAAAGACATCAGATCCTGATGAGACGGTAAGATTCACAGGAGTCAAGTACTTCCTTGACGGCAGCATATCAGGGCATACGGCTTTCATGAAAGAACCTTATCCGGGCACTGATGACAGAGGGTATCCGATTGGATCCAGAGAAGAAATGGACGAAATTTACGAGTACGCCAAAGACAGAAGCCTTCAGATAATAATACATGCCATGGGCGATTCGGCCATACAGCTTATAATAGATTACTTCAAGGATAAGCCTGGGTGGATAGAGGGCGCTCCATCTGTAAGAATTGAGCACTGCTCCATACTCAGCGACGAGATGATAGACGAGATGGCCGAGGCAGGAATTGGCGCTACCATGAACATAGATTTCATGTACGCTGAATATGACTCGTGGAGAAAAAACCTTGATGACAGGAGATTTGCCATGGCGACAAGGCTGAAGAGTGCTTATAATAAAATTGAGCACCTTGCGCTTGCCTCAGACAGCCCTGCGACTCTGTGGGCAGTGCCGGAAGACGTATTCATGTCTCTAAAGGCTGCGGTAACAAGAAAAGCGCATGGGGGGCAGGACATAAATCAGGACGAGAGCATATCTGTTGAACAGGCTGTGCTTCTCTATACAAAAAGGGCCGCAGCTGTATGCAACTTTTCTTCAGTTGGGCAGCTCAAACCGGGATATCATGCTGACTTCATAGTACTGGACAAGGATATATTCAGCATATCTCCAGAGGATATAGATAAAGTTTCAGTAGACGAGACGTTTATTGGAGGGGAAAAGATTTATAAAATGGAAAATCAATAATTACATGCAAAATGCTTACAGGCAGTCAGTTGACTGCCTGTTTTTTAC
>SAAM01000692.1 GCA_009929415.1 Clostridia bacterium
ACGTTTGTAGATCTGTATTTGCCGGTGGAAAGGAAGGTGGTCCACATATTTCCCGACCATCAAGTCTGTTAGCAGGGAGGCGCTGGCATAGCTTTTGGCCAGCGGTTCATTGGGTACCGGTGCTGTGACGATTTCCTTGGTCTGCTTGTGCATGCCTTTGTGGCGGACAGTGACGCGAACATAAAATTCAGCGGGTTTGAGTTCAAGATGTTCCGATGTCTCGGTATCCTCAAAAAGTATCCATTCGTCTTCATGTCCCTTGTAGCCTTCGGGATAGATGTGCTCTTCGATGCGGGGAAGATCTTCCGGCAGCTTCTGCCTTACCGGAACCTTCTTCTCATGCTCTTTTACGTGGACTTTTTTATAATCTTTGATCTCATCAAGCGCTTCCTTGACAAGTTCTTGTTCGTCTTCCGACATCTCCAATTCGCCGAAGTCCAGTTGTAACTGGGAAGGATCTTCGGGCAGGCGTCTCTTTTCCGACATGGAACCCCAGACTTTACGCTCCAGATATCTCAGTTTCTGTTCAAGTTTACTGACCTTGTTCTCCAACTTTTCCACGGTCTGCTTCTTTTTAGACAATTCCTTCTCCTGATCAGCTATTTGCTGTTCAAGTTTCTGTCTCATCACGTTCATATCAGAAAGCTCGGCAACCTGCTGCTCTGCCATGTTTGCACGCCGGTATTCGGCATCCCTGTCGAGCAGCAGACGTGCAATCAATACTTGTTCCTGGGTTTGTTCTGACATGATTTTCTGTTCTTCTTTTACGATGTAAAGATACAAAAAATAGCCGACATAGGCAACTGTAAGGCACTTTTTATCTTAGAAAAGCTACTCTTTTTTAGGCGACCACCGGGTCTGTTTGGTGCATTGTGAAAGAGAGATTCCCTGCACCATCAGAATCAGTTCGGACCAGGCCACAGTGAGCGAACCGGACATATCCTCTTTGTCTATTTCCGGAAGCTGTATCGTTCCTCTCTCAAGTTTCAGATTGTAGATGACCAGTCCTCCGAACTCAGCATGGAGTATCTTCAGATTGGTCAGGTTTCTATTCAGGAAAACGTAGGCGTCTCCATTCTGGACATTCATGCCCATTTCATTGGAGACGATCCCGCTAAGGGAATAAAAACTTTTCCTCATGTCCGTAGGATAAGGGTAAAGGAAGAAGCGGTTGCTGTCATT
>SAAM01000693.1 GCA_009929415.1 Clostridia bacterium
TTAATCTCCCTGTTAAGGAGCCTGGCAGTTTTTGTAAGTTCGTTAATTGATGAACCATTCAAGTTTTTGAGCACCCTATTATAATCATACGTCATTGATTTAATCCGAGACGTTGTTTGCTCAATGCTTTTTAGCTCCTTATTCAGAGCCTGCACCTTAGTAGCATCTCCGGCTTTAGAAGCAGCATCTATCTCTCTACGGTATGCTTTTGCCTTCTCTCTTAGCGCATCAAGAGTTACCTCTGCAGCTTTAGCATTCAGGGTAACTATAGATTCATTCCTACTGGTATTATTTCTTGCCATTTTTATTTATTATAAGAGGAGTTTCTCCATGCTTCATCATTAAATTCTTTGCTGCTTCTATTCTCTATTAATCTGATTGCATCCTGCGCCCTTGCCCCATATTTTTCAGCCATTATTCTGCCCAGCTTTGCTACTTCTGAAGCAAATTGCCTTGAATACCAAGGTTTAGGTCGCCTGTTAGATGATGACACCTGATCATATTTTACACCTTTACCAACACCCATATCAGGGAAAATTCCATAGTAGAGGAAGGTGAAAACAATTTTAACAGGATCTCCATGAGAGTCAAGTATAACCTGTGAGGTGAATGATCTTAAAAGTTCAGATGTCTCAACAACATTAAGCTTTACTATCCTGGATTCAAACCTCTGTATGACGATGTCTGCCCAGGCTCTGACTGTATCTTCACTTTCACTCTTCATAGAGATTAATATCTTCGTTAAAAGTCAGTGTAAACTCATATCCAAGACAGTTAGGGCCACCCAGCCTCTTTGCCCAGCCGACTCTTCCTGCATCCCAGTCTTTCATCTCAGAATCTCCGGCATTATATCCCTTAACAAGCAGTTTGAGGATCTCCATTGCTAGGGCTTTTATCTCAGTAAAATAGATAGCATTGTTATCTTCTCTATCCCTTACTGTCATAACCCAGATAGTACATGTTGAAGTTTCAAGTGGACCGTCATTGATTGAAATTACTCCCAGAGACGGATCTTCAAAAATCACACAAGGGAAGCTCATATTTGAGTAGTTTTCAAGGATAGCAATAACCTCATCATAGCCATCAGCTGAGATGACCTGTTGACCAATCTTGTCGCTATCTGCAAACTGGTCCAAAACTGATATTGTCTCTTTGATATAATTAAGACTTAGCATTTTGCAA
>SAAM01000694.1 GCA_009929415.1 Clostridia bacterium
TCAAGCTTTGTACCGGAGGCTTTTGTGCCAGCAGATACCGTGGGAAGCGAAACATCTATCGGAAGATTTTTTGATCCCATCATCGCAAACCTGAAGTTGAACAGTTTTGGAATGGAGGGATTTTTAACAAATATAAACATAGAAACCTTATCCCCTCTGGATATCATGGGAATGCTTTCACCGTTCCGTTCTCCGGGGACAGCGACCTTTATTATGCCTGGGGTCCAGACTGATTTTTCACTGAGAGAATATGATGCTGTTTTCATCATAGTGTCACCGGGCAGTATATTTTTAAACTCGACCCAGTAAGCGGAAATATTCGAGTTCGGAAGAGCAAGAGCTCTTTTAAGGACGATGCTGCATCCCATTCTTGTAAGAGGATCATAAATATAGGCTGAAGATTCCGGAGTCCTCATATCCATTGGAACGAACTGGTAATCACCGCTTCTTTTGCCCTTATAAAGCATGTTTGCTATATCCTGGCTGTCTGTTCCCTTTGCCTTTGTGACAGGATCACTGATCTGCACCCTGACATCCCATGGTACAAAGGGGTTTTCTTTTAGTATAAATATATAGACTCCGCCAGTTTCTGTTGTTATTATCAGATTGGTCATCTCTACCTCCCTGACAGGCTTAACAAAAACTGTGTTAAACTCAGGGACAACCTCAAGAGTATAAGCCTCCGGCTTTCCCACTGTAACCAGTACCGGCGGAGAGGGCAGAACTATTTGGGTGACCATGTTTATCTTTGTGAATATATCAAGTGGCGCCCCTTTAAACGCAATAGCCCTCGTATGAGCGTTGGGGTTGGTGACAGCTTTTGGAAATTTGCTGTTCTGCACCGGGTAATATTCATTTTTCAACGGCGGATAACTAGGTTCCGGCACAGCCGCATAAACCGGCGTGCAGACAACACATACGGCAAATACTGCTGCTGCTGCACTGAACAATTTCTTCGAAATACATTCGGAGTATCTCATTTTCTCTCTCCTTTGGCCCTGTGTCTTTAATTGCCTATAGTTTCACGTATCTGATCAACATAATATCCCCAGGGATTTTCATCTGTTATCTGACCGCGGATCACTGTTATCTCTACTGTCAGCTTCTGTTCTATTGTCTGCTTGCTGACCTTGTCATTTTTGATACGTCCGCATTGGACAACTGCGGTAAAACCACTGTC
>SAAM01000695.1 GCA_009929415.1 Clostridia bacterium
ACTCTTCCCGGGCTGATGTTTGAACAATCAAGACTACCCTCTTCAAAGGTTGAAAGAGGTTTATCACCCCTGCGAACAGAAAGCCCATCACTGTCTGTTATGTAAGTTCTACCTTCATAAACCAAAGATTGATTCTTGGGCAAAAGAAGCTCTTTTGAGCCATATTTAGAGGCATCAATATTCTTATTCCCACCTTGTACGAAAAGCACCTCAATAGGTCTGGAATTGTCAAGATTTGACCTTCCTATACCTGTTTTGAAGCCATTGCCACGACCATAAGAGAGAGGGAGGGGATTATCCTTGTTAAACTCAACCTTACCAAGAGAAATTGCCTTCCCCGAGATGTTCCACTCTGTCTGAAACTCTTCAGCAATGCGTTTCAAAGCATCATCACAGGTAGTGTGATTGTAATTGACAACCTTCTCGGGAGCATCAATATAAGTGCCTATAGACCACCCTTGCTCCCTAAGATTGAGGTTATCCACAAGTAAGCGAAGGTGCTCAATCGGTTTGCCAGTGAAGCTGAATTTCAATCTCTTGTCAATGGTATTCCTTAACCTGTACTTGGATAGTCGTGACTGGCTGCTATCAAGGATAAGGGAGTATTCATAATTCCTTAAACCATTTTTCTTAAAGTTATTTGCCCTTTCAAGAGTGTATCTCTCTCCCTCAAAGTCGCAGTAAGAGCCAACAGGTATCTCTACATAGTTTGGTAGGGAAAAGAAGAGATTCAATGTATCTTCTCCCATCAATGCTGTGTAGGAATAGCTGTCATCTCTTACAACGAGATCCACAATCTTCACTCCTGATTTGTCGTAAATAATCATATCTGAACACTCAACTTTTCTGGGTAACCGAATGTGTGGTCGTAAGCTATCAACTCCTCAATGGTATCTATCCTTGATACATTTGCTTTGTGTTCTGATGTCTTGTCATAACACTCCTTTGCATATATCTCCAGTGACATAAGCAAAGACTCAAATACAGTTAGATTCAGTGTTATCGGAATTGGACTTGCTCCTGATGTCCATAAGGTTATTAACTCTTTATTATTTGCCTTATACGCATTTAATGTTGTGTAAAGAGAAGCCCTTGCAGAGCGACTTAACCACATTGGAGTATTGTTTACAAAGAATACATTTACAGCCTCTGACTGGTCGTATCGGTAAATCTGATATAT
>SAAM01000696.1 GCA_009929415.1 Clostridia bacterium
ATTTGAGACAAAGAGACACCTTGGATACAATAATTATCTTATCAAAAGGATAGCGGTAGACGTAAGCACTACTTCAGATAATCCCACCACACAGCCTGTAGATATTTACTGCGAAGACCAAAAAATACTCAGTCTTGTTTTTGGGGCTACAGAAAGCCCTGCGGTTTATGGGAACCTTAATTCGGTATATACCAATACTGATTCGGTGAAGGCTGTTTTGATACTTACCTCAGAATTTACGAAACATAATACGGTAAGAAATAAAGCGATAAAAGTCAAATTTGAAAGTGATAAAGGCGCACCTTTTGTAGTTGATCGGTTCGGGTTACAGGTTGTGCCTGTGGGGGTGATATAGGTGGCAGATTATCAGCATATAACGGCATCTCCGATAGTCAGTAAATACCTTGAACCCGGAAAGCCTATTCGTGCAACGGTCAAGCGTTTAGACACCGTATTATTGAACATTACACTGAAAGACGAGGACAGCAATCCATGCAACCTTACCGATTGTACGGTTTATATCAGTGCCACGGACTCAGAGAAGACGGTACTTTATGATGCGGACATAGTAACTGCCACATCGGGGACATTGAGGTGTGTTGTACAGCCTGATGTTGTGGGAAGGTATTTACTCGAAGCAAAAGTGACAAGCGGAAATAATGATGAGACAACGTTCTTCCTTGGGGCAATGGTAATTGCGTGGGAGGATGAAGATGCCGGGGTCGCTCCTGTTATTTCAAGCATGACACAGGTACTTCACGACATGAGGACAGAGGTCAATGCCGCAATAGCATCAGCAGATGATATGAGTATGGAGGTAGGCACTGTATCTACAGGTGAAGCCGGGTCTTCTGCCAGTATTGTCAATTCAGGGACAAACAGGAACGTGGTATTGGATTTTGCCATACCGCAGGGCATTAAGGGAGTATCTATGCGACATATGGGTGCATGGGCGAGTGGGGCATCTTATGTCAATGACACTGCGTATATAGACATAGTAACGCTCAATGGTTCGTCTTACGCATGTAAGCTATCCCATACGTCTGCCGAAGCAAATATGCCGCCTAATGAGACAAACTGGCAGATGCTCTCAGAAAAGGGCGATTGGGGTACGATGACCGTTGGCACTGTAACAACTGGTGCGGCGGGTTCTGCTGTCATAATAACCAACGTGGGGAC
>SAAM01000697.1 GCA_009929415.1 Clostridia bacterium
GAGCGATTCATTTATTGAATAGTCTTTGTACATCGTTGACGGTGAATAATCTTTGTCAGATTTATTCAATGTAATAAAGAAGATATCAGTCTGTTTATCCTGGATCCATTTGACACCTTCCCGTACATTTGAGGGGTCCATATGATCCATAGCAAGAAGGATCTCATCTCTGGTATAGGTACAGTGCAGGTCAAGAGGGCATTCAAAACCCAGGTCGATTTTCTTGTCGATAAAGTCGATCTTACTGTAGTTGTATTCCAATAATTCGATAAGCTCTGCCAGAATAACAGGAGAAGATTTCAATTCAGTGACAAGATCAAAACTTAAGTCCGGATAAGCTTTATTCCAGACAGGATATGTGAACATGTTAAGCATACGCCTTTCCTCAAGCACCATCTCTTTAATGTTGATCTTTCCCCCGCTTTTAAATAGGTTAAGGAGGAATCGCAGCCATCTCCTCGAGTTTATGTAAGACAATCGCAGAAATGCATTTTCCATGATCTTTTCCAGAGGTTCACTGAAGTCATCTTTTGCTCCGGCAAAAACACAGAGTTTTGAGAATGTTCCCCGTTTGTAGATATTTTTTACATCCAGATGATAGTAGTTTGTGAAATTTTCCAATGTCAGAGACAGACCACTGTCTTCAACAAAAGTTTCTATCCTGGAAACAATTCCGGCTGTTGTGTCAAAGGATTTACGGATGTTATTCAAAATATATCTTCCCGCGATTCGTTCAAGTTGAATGTAACAGCCTTTAGGGACAGAAATGAAGCCTTCCTTTATTTCTTTTTCTATGCTCCTCGATGTGTTTGCAAGAAGAGCCCTGAATTTGTCTTCGAAATTGTATTTTTTATGTGCCTGTCCGATAAAGTCCAGAACAGTAAGGCATTCCTTGTCTTCAGCGAGGCGAAGTCCACGTCCGAGCTGCTGGAGGAATACAGTGAGACTTTCGGTGGGACGAAGGAAAAGCACAGTGTTGACTTCCGGAATATCCACGCCTTCGTTATAGAGGTCCACTACGAAAATGTACTGGATCTCACCCTTTGTCAGTCGCTGTTTAGCCGAATTTCTCTCATCGTCGGGCGTCTTTGAAGTCAGGCAGACAGAAGGCAGTCCGTTTTCGTTGAAAAATCTGGACATGTACTCTGCATGCTCAACAGATACGCAGAACCCAAGA
>SAAM01000698.1 GCA_009929415.1 Clostridia bacterium
TCTGTATGGGGATGACAGCAAAAAGCTGAACAACGTTCTTGACCTGTCGATGAAAGAGATAGAAAGGCTTGAAAATCTTCTGTCGGTCAACATACCCTCGTCGGATGTATCGCTTGTTAACAGGGCATCCGGAGAATATCCGGTAAAAGTTTCAGAAGAGGCAGGCTCTCTTCTTGAAAGGGCAATTGAATGGTCAGAACGCACTGGGGGAGCATTTGATCCCACTGTCGGAAAGATCGTCAAACTCTGGGGCATAGGAACAGAGAGTGCCGCCGTGCCTGATCCTGAACAGCTTAAAGAGGCTGTGGACATGACAGATTTTAGAAAGGTCTCCGTTCTGCATGAGGTAAACGGGACCTTCGTTCAGACAGCCAAAGGGCAGAGGATAGATCTTGGAGGAATAGCAAAGGGATATATAACAGAAAAAGTAAAAGCTCTGCTTATAAACGAGGGAGTCTCGTCAGCTCTTATCGATCTCGGGGGAAACATTGCAGTTTTCGGGAGTTCTCCCAAGCCGGGAAAGTGGAAGCTTGGTCTCCAACACCCATTCATGCCCAGAGGAGAATATTTCGGCATCGCTGAAGTATCGGATGTTTCTGTCGTGACATCAGGAGCATATGAGAGATATTTTGAATCAGGCGGGATAAGATATCACCATATTTTTGACACTGCGACCGGCTATCCTGCCCTGTCAGACCTGGCCTCTGTCACCATAATAAGTGAAGATTCAACAGATGCGGACGCACTTAGCACCGCACTATTTGTTATGGGTTTTGAAAGGGGCATTTCCCTTTTGCGGGAATTGAAAAATGTAGAGGCTGTCCTCGTAGCAAAAAAAACTGAAGGCACAATAGTATATGTGACGAAGGGACTCAGTAAAGGCTTTTTGCTGAAAGATCCGGCTATGAAAAAGGCGCCGGAGGTGCAGTGATGGGAATGAAGCGGGGAGACAGGGCCATGCTGTATATCTTAGTTATGATACTTGCTGTTTCAGGTGTCGTGTTGGGTATCAGATATATGACAGCAGTCCCTGATGTAATGAGCGCAGAAATAACCCAGGATGGTAAACTTTTGCAGAGGGTATTGCTTAAAAAAGGAGATCCTGCCAGGGAGTTTGTTGTCGAATATAATGGCGGCCTGAACAGGCTGAAAGCAGAAGACGGTAAAATTGCCGTT
>SAAM01000699.1 GCA_009929415.1 Clostridia bacterium
GGTACTGCCGGAAGGTATTTTCCAATCAGGACCCCAACTGCCATACAGATAATAACCCAGAGCGTAAGATATTTCTCAAAGAAACCTATTCCCTGATTCTTTTCAGTGCTCATATAATCTCCTCCATTTATAAATTGTCAGTTACAGGTACATCCCGTCTCCCATCCGGATACAGTGGTAATCTCATCAAGCAGCTTTTTTGCAAGCTCTGAGCCCTCCTCTGAAATGGAGTAGTTCCTCCACTTTCCATCCTTCCTTGAAACAACTATTCCACTGTCTACAAGTATCTTCATATGATGGGACAGCGTAGACTGCGATATGTTGAGCCTTTCAAGCAGCACGCATGCGCATTTTTCTCCACCTCTGAGCATTTCGAGTATCATCAGCCTGTTTTCATCACAGAAGGCCTTGAATATAATCGCCTGTTCCTTGTATTGACCGTTCATAGTGTACCTCTTTTCATATCGATTTTTGTCTATCTGAGAACATTATATTTGTCATATCGATTTTTGTCAATATGTTTTCAAATTTTTTCTTTAAATAAAGAGATACGCAAAAGCGTTGAAGGCAAATCCAATTATGAGTATCCCCACTGTGACTATACTGAAAAACACTCCCAGCAGCTTTGGCTTTACTACTTTTTTGAGCATTATGAGAGAAGGAAGCGAGAGCGCAGTCACTCCCATCATGAATGAGAGCGCGGTACCTATTCCAACCCCTTTTCCTACAAGCGCCTCCGCTATAGGAAGCGTACCGAAGATATCCGCGTACATAGGTATCCCTGCAAAGGTAGCCACAAAAACAGAATACCACTTATCCTGACCCAGTATAGCCGCAATAAACGATTCCGGTATCCAGTTGTGTATGGCCGCGCCGATCCCTACCCCTATAATTACATACAGCCAAACCCTTTTTACTATGTCTCTTACCTGATCTTTTCCAAAATTTATCCTGTCTCTTACTGTCAGCTCTTCTTCTTCAATCTCTGCCATCCTGTTGCTGAATACGAAGGCCTCTACCTGGTCTTCCAGCTTCGCCCTGCTTATTATGCTTCCTCCGATTACCGCAAGTATAAGCCCTACGACTACATAAGCGATGGCAATCTTCCAGTTGAATATGCTCGCAAGAAGTATCACCGATGCGAGGTCTACAAGAGGCGAAGATATAAGGAATGA
>SAAM01000700.1 GCA_009929415.1 Clostridia bacterium
TCGTCTAATATGGGCCAGAAACGGCGAAGAGGCAGTAGAGATGTACAAAGTTAACAATCCTGCTGTTATCCTTATGGACATTAAGATGCCGGTTATGGACGGTCTGGAGGCGACTAAAATAATCCGTAAATATTCAAAAGATGTCATCATAATTGCCCAGACAGCAAATGCTTTTGAATCGGACCATAAGAAAGCAATTGAAGCCGGGTGCAACGATGTGGTGACAAAACCCATCAGATCCTCAGTATTGCTTGCAGCAATAAAAAAGCACCTGCCACAATAACCTAAATCATGAAAGACCTTAAGTATCTTAAACTGCTTTCCAAAAGCTTCCCCACCATTTCAGACGCCGCCACAGAGATAATAAATCTTGAGGCAATACTCAACCTTCCCAAAGGCACAGAACATTTCCTGACAGATATACATGGAGAGCACGAGGCTTTCCAGCATGTAATCAAAAATGCATCCGGAGTAATAAAGAAAAAGGTCGAGGATATTTTCGGTCATACACTCAGGGAGTGGGAGAAGAAGGAGTTGTGCACACTGATATACTATCCTGAGCAAAAGCTCAAAATCATAAAAGCCCGTGAGCATGATATTGATGACTGGTACAAGATGATACTTGTCAGGTTATTAAAAGTTTGTGAGAATGTATCTTCGAAATATACCAGGTCAAAAGTACGGAAGGCCCTGCCAAAAGAGTTCTCTTACATAATACAGGAGTTGATGCATGAGTCTCTGAATGAGCCTAACAAGCACGGCTATGTCGAGGCAATCATCTCTACCATAGTCTCAACCGGAAGATCAGAGAATTTCATCGTTGCCATAAGCAAACTGATTCAAAGAATGACAATCGATTCTCTGCATATAATAGGAGATGTCTATGACAGAGGTCCGGGAGCACATATAATAATGGACATTCTCTGCGATTATCATAATGTCGACATACAGTGGGGAAATCACGACCTTGTCTGGATGGGCGCGGCTGCAGGAAGTGAAGCATGTATGGCAAATGTCATCAGGATGTCCCTGCGCTACACAAATCTTGCTACCTTGGAGGACGGATACGCCATAAACCTTATGCCTCTTGCCTCATTTGCGCTGGAGATGTACGGAGAGGACCCGTGCGCGGTATTCAAGCCAAAGATGAGTGAAGATGAGGTTGTAAAGCAG
>SAAM01000701.1 GCA_009929415.1 Clostridia bacterium
CACCGCTTCTGCATAGATATAGATGAACTCAGGCAATCTCCAGATAGCAGGACCGTTGATAATAAATCCCTGATCACGGTTCCAACCTTCCTTAAAGAATTTACGCAGATAATAACCTGTTGTTGTAGCGTTACTTCCACCGATACGATTATTTCCTTCAGCCGTATTAATCTGTGAATTCTTGAAAACAGCCCCATGATACATTATATCACGATGGAATCTCGGGTCACGCTTTACACTTGCATACGGATTTGCATCATCGTATCCATCGGTGGTTGCTCTATCAGCATATACAGGATAACCATAACCGTCCGGACCGATATACTCATATTCGTCCACTTGTTCCTGAACAGGCATCTGACGAGAAGAACCTTGAGAAGTAGGTGGATAACAGTCACCCTGCCAACCTTCACTCTTGTCGCGTGTAACAAACCATACCCATTCACCCATAATTGAATTCATGTCGTAGTACATGTTCCAAAGGCGTTTGTAAACCTTCGATCCATTTTCATCTTTACCCCGGTCATTTTTAAACGTTTCGTTATCAGCATCCCCTGTATAGAGTGTATAACGGGCTGCTCCATCCACTTTAAAATCAAGGAGAGCTTTAGAAGCCACCTTTGCAGCCTCCCATCGTTTCTTATCATAGGTATATTCGGCTTTAAACTGGCGGGTATCATCCGGCATAGTACCACCGTTCCACATTGGGGTAGCAGCCATCCAGCGTACAATGGCCTTCAATCCAAGACAAGCACCTTTTTCTACACGGCCAAAATCTGTACTTAACCATCTGTCAGGAACACGGCTATAGGCAGAATCTGCATCAGCACAAATTTTCTCTACCAAAGCATGATAAGATTCCTTTTTAAAATCCATGCTTCCTTGCGGATCAATGGTATGATCAATGTAAGGAACTTCACCATACATTCTGATCAATAAGTAGTGGAAGTAGGCTCTAAAAAAATAAACTTCACCAATCCGTTTTTCTAAATCTCCTGGATTGAGAATATTATCAGGGGTATTGTACTTTCGCACACCTTCCAGGATAACGTTTGCCTTACGGATATTATCATATAAATCCCACCAATACTGTCCACAGCTACTTCTGTCGGGCATCCCCATAGACGACCAACCTCCGGCATTAAATACGTTTGTCAAACTTTTTTCTGCC
>SAAM01000112.1 GCA_009929415.1 Clostridia bacterium
GTTTTCATCCTTCCCTCCAATCATGGTATAAGAAACACCCCGGGATCTGAGAGAAACCGGGGTGTGATCCTTACTGACAAGATACCGTAGTATCGCTATAAAGTCAAAACAGGAACGTTTTGCATCTCAAGAATAGAGAAAGGTTTTCTGATGGAAAATTTAGGTGAAAAATCCTGTAATCCACATCGCCCAAGGTTCAATCAAGAGAAAACGTTTTGATAATATTCACTACCGTATTGAACAAATCTCTTGTGTGCTTCTCCATAAGAGTAAAGGCCTTAATCCCATCACCCTCGATAATAGCTTCACAAAATTGAATATGCTCTCGGATATTCCTTTCCAGCCGCCACTCCATTGCAGTAATTCCTACACGCCATCGGTGCCATTGAACATTAAGATTTCCGATAATGGCATCAGCCCGTGCATTATTAGCTATCTTATAGGTAAGAGAGTGAAATGAAGAGTTTACTTCTCCCCATTTATTAAACAAATCTTTTGAGAATCCATGTTTTGCTTCAATTTCAAGATCCGTCATCGTCTTGATAATTTTTCTCAGTTTGGCGATATCTTTCTCGGTACGCATTTCAGCGCATTTTTTCATCACCATCCCTTCAATAGCAATTTTCAATTCAAAAATCTGCTCCAAATCACTAATCGTGATAATTGCAACTCGTTTCCTTCCATTCTTGTTCTCTAGAAGACCTTCTTGCTCCAACCGCCGAAGAGCTTCTCGAATGGGTGTTCTACTTATTCCAAGATTTTCCGATAAAGTGGTCTCAATAATGCTTTCGCCTGGTTTATATTCAAAATCAAGTATCTTTTTCCGTATCCGAGTATATGCGATATCACAAATCTTGAGCGATGAATCATCCATGTTTAAATATTTCCACCTTACCAAATTATAAAAAATTATAAAGATTTATCGACTGGATTTCAATACGTTTTATGATATTCTCATCACTTGCCGAGGCTATGAGTAATAACCCCACCTCAAATAGCATGAATAAGCGCTGAAAGATAAGCTACAAGAGGAAGCGAGAGTTCAATCACATCGTATCTGTTTCAAGCATTCATGATTTACAAAAAAGTTAAGTGTATCGCTCCAGACGGTAGTACTATACTCCATTTTCCACAAAACATTATTCTATTGGCAGTACCTCCACACACAAGCCGAAAGGAAAGACAATCCAATTATTACCTTTGGCAAGCGATTTTGCTCCGAAACGTTCTGCTTGTGCAAGACAGGTCTTCACATCACTCACTCGAATCCCAATGTGATTTACAAATCCATGTTCCATTACCGCTGGGAAATCGCTTCTGATGAGTTGTATGCCTTGATCAAACCAAATCTGAAAAATTCTCTCTTCTTTCATTTCAGTTTTTCTCACAGTCATACCGAATACTGTCTCACAAAGTTCGATTCCCAATTCAAGGTCCTGCAACATCACCGCACAATGGTCGAGAATGCTTTTAATCATAGTCACATCCTAGGATGATCAGCCGACCCTCTTTCGAAGGTCGGCTATACGCTTATTTCATGAGGTGCTTCACTACTGTATCGCCAAACATTGACGTTGAAGCACTGCCAGCCACATCTGATGTCCTTACTCCTTCGAGGAAGGTTTGGTAAACAGCATCATCGATTAACTGCGCAGCTTGTGTAAGTGCGGCATCGTCATACCTCCGACCAAGCCAAGCAAGCATCATTTTTGCGGACAAGATCGTACCTGTAGGATTGGCTAGTCCCTTACCTGCAATAGTAGGAGCACTTCCATGTGAAGGTTGGAACAATCCATGTTCATACCCGATGTCTCCGCTCGGAGCCATCCCCATCCCACCAACATAGGCTGCAGCCATGTCAGAGATGATATCCCCATGCATGTTTTCTGCAAGAATTATGTCGTAGTTTTCAGGGCGCTGCGTCATCAACAACGTCAGGGCATCAATCATGCAAAGTTCCGAATCAACGCTTTCTTTATACTCTTCTGCTACTTCATTAAATATTTTTGTCATGTACGCAAAAGATCTGAAGACATTCCCCTTATGGGTACAGGTTACCAGCTTCTTTCCATCAGCCGGCCTTCCATTTCGTCCCAAAGCAAGTTCAAAACAATATCGAGCCGCCCTTTCGGTACCTTTTCTGGTGATGATTTGAGTATCATATGCACACGCATCGTTGACTACGCCTCCTCCACCATATGAGGAAAACAAGCCTTCAGTACTTTCTCTCAAAATAATCAAATCAATCTTTCTATCCTTTCCTGCGAGGGCGGAAGGAACGCCAGGGAACGACTTTATTGGTCGGACTCCCGCGAAAAGGTCCAAATCGAACCTGAGCTTGAACATGAGATGACCGGTGACTTCTGTCCCATGCTTATCAGTTACCGGTTTCATACCAGCTCTCGGAAGTCCGATAGCTCCCATGAGAATTGCGTCAGCGGCCTTACAATCTTGAAATGTTTGTTCCGGTAGAACTTCTCCAAGCTCAAGATACCTTTGGTTGCCTACGTAATATTCCTGAAAATCAAGTTCAAGCCCTACTACCTTTGAGACCGCTCGAAGGACTTTTTCTCCTTCTTTCACTACTTCAGGGCCAACGCCATCTCCGGGGAGTAAAGCGATATTATACTTTCTCATATACCATCTCCTTGTACTTAGCGAGCACTTACAATCTTATTAATCAATTCATCGCCATACTTAGCCCTATACTCATCCCAAACCGGCTGAACGGACTTGATGAAAGCATCTGTATCAATATCCTTCTTCCGTGTTACATTCATTCCATTCTCCTGCAATGTCTGGATTGACTTCTCGAACCTGGAAGCTACTTCTTTTCTCTGTACATCTCTTGCATACTTGGCAGCTTGGACAAACAACTTCTGGTCCTCTGGTGAAAGGGATTTCCAGAAACTCGGGCTATAAGCAAGAACCTTGCTTCCATAGAAATGCCCGCTTTCAGAAAAATAGTCCTGATATTCCCACATACTGTTTGCAACTACGGTGTCAGAGTTATTGTCATGCCCTTGGATTACTCCCTGCTGCATAGCGGTGATCATTTCTGAAATATTCATCGGAGTTGCGTCAGCACCCCACAATCTATAGGAAGCAAGATGGGTGGCACTTTGCATGCTGCGCATTTTAATGCCTCTAAGATCGTCTGGTTTTGTGATGGGTCTTACATCATTTGTGAAATACCTAAAACCATTTTCCCAATATGCTACGGGGACAATTCCTGCTTTTGCCTGGACAAGAGCCAGCATCTGGGTACCAATCTCACCATCAAGAACTTTGTATGCATGTTCACTGCTGGCAAACAAGTAAGGGAGATCCAAAACCGACAGCTCGGGTACTATGCTTGTTATTACAGAGGTATTGATTTCAGCGAAATCAACAGTCCCAATCTGAAGGCCTTCCATGAGAACCTTATCTCCTCCGAGAGTAGCGGGATAAATCTCGCAGACAAATCTGCCATTCGTGAGTTTCTCCAGCTCCGATTTGAACGCTAACATACCTGTTTGATACGTTGTTCTTTCATTGCCGGTATGGGCAACAACAACTTTCTTAGGCGCTGCAGCTTTCTCACTTTCAGAAGAACCGCTTGCGAACACACTGACCGTGGCTACTAGTGCTACTAGTACCATAATTTGAAGCTTTTTCATGTATTTCTCCTTTGTATGCTTAATGCATCAGACTTGGTAAAAAGAGACTCAATTGTGGTACAAATGCAATCACAATCAGGTCTATCAGCAACATTATCCAGAAGGGAACCAGCTCTTTGAACATTTTCTCCATCTGGATGTCCCCTAATTTGCAAGCAACGAATAGATTTACTCCGACAGGGGGTGTTACACATCCTATTGCCATATTGACAATCATGATCACTCCAAAGTGAATCGGGTTAATCCCGAAAGCGATTGCAACAGGGGTGAGTATTCCTGCAAGCACTGTCACTGCAGACGTAGAGTCGAAGAACATTCCCGTAAGGGTAAGAAGCAGAATCGTCAGCATAAGGAATACACCAGAGTTCGGTGCAATTGTGCTGAATGCTATCGCGACATTCTGAGGTATCTGCTCTCTCGTCAAAAGGAAAGAGAATGCAGTTGCACAGGCAATCACTATCATGATCATCCCTGAAGTTGTAAGAGTATCGATTGCTGATTTCTTGAACTTCTCCCAACTAATTTCCTTGTAGACGAATGTACCAACAATAATTGCATACACTACAGCTACTACCGAGGATTCTGTTGCGGTAAAAATTCCTGTATAAATACCACCAAGGACAACTATGGGCATAAGAAGTGCGAGCCAAGAGTCTTTGAGGGCTTTGTGCTTTTCCTCTTTCGTTGCCTTCTCTGAACCTGAATAGCCTTTTTTCCTACAAAGCACATAGGAAACAGCCATCAGGGTAAGACCAATGAAGATACCTGGAAGAAAACCTGCCATGAACAATTTTGCTATCGAGGTTTCTGTAATGACTCCATAAATAATCATGGAAATACTGGGAGGAATAATCATGCCAAGTTCTGCAGCAACTGCAGTGACTGAACCTGCAAAAGCCCTATCATATTTCCTTTCGAGCATGGCAGGAATCAGAATTGACCCAATTGCTGCCGTTGTTGCAGAACTTGATCCAGACACCGCAGCGAAAATCATACAGGAGATAATGGTAACCATTGCTACACCGCCTGTTCTGTGTCCGGTATAGGCTTGTACCACTTTAATAAGTCTTCTTGAAATTCCTCCCTGACCCATGAGGTATCCAGAGAAGATAAAAAAGGGCAAGGGTAGTAGGGAATACTTTGCAATGCCCATGGTAAGTTGTTGACCAAGTGCCATAAGGCTAGTTCCTGAGATGAGGAATCCTACAATAGAGGCCCCTGCCAGTGAGAATGCTATAGGAACACCGAGGAACATGGTAACAACAAGAACTAATACAACAACAATCATTTTACAGTTCCTCCTTTGATAACTTCAATGGTTCGAATCAGTGTATTCACAAACATAATCACAACTCCAAAAGGCATCGCGATATATACCCAAAACATTGTGAGCATAGGGATTGTCGTAGCATGCTGGGAATTAACGACGATGGCCATCTTGGTTCCGTAGTAAATAATCACGGTAAAAATAACGAAACTGATGAGTGCAGCAATAACTGCAACCACACGTTTGATGTGTTCCGGCAACCACATGACACCAATTTCGATAGTGGTAAGACCACCTTTTCGTGCTGTCAGTCCAGCTCCGATGGCGCAAATCCAGGCCATGGCAAAAGTAGCACTTTCTTCAACCCAGCTTAATGAGATACCAATAAAGAATCTTGATAACACAGCAACAAAAACCGTAATTGTCATGATGCAAAGGATGACAATCCCAATATATTGCAGCCAGGCATTAACGATATCAACCAGAGCGATACACGTATTAGCATTACGCTCTCGTTTGCTCCTTTTCATAGAATCCTCCTTTTGTATACACGAGAATCGTAACATCAGCATTTGCAGATGTCAACTAAAATGATTAGCTTGAAAGTATTTTTTATATCTATATATTATATTGTTTTATATTAATATTGTTTTTGTATTTGTATTTTATTGTATACATTTTTTGATTTATCGTATACATATAACTTTGATATTGAATACTTTCTCTCTCATGAAAATAAAGTTGTATACCATTTTTGACAGCCATCTTTGCTTATATCACTTTGCTAGTTCAATATGGTTTCTCTTTGAATTTTCTACCGGATTCCCAATTGAATATTCTCGCTATTAGTAAAGACAGAAAAAATCCCCGGCTCTAGTGGAACCGGAGACTCTATTACAGGGTACTTCAAGCGAAAAGGTTATTTAATAGCCATAACTAAGAATCATTGCGACGCGTTTGAAGGCAGGCTCTGCCTTCTTCACGATTTCTCTATTGTCTGTTTTCTCGTAATTTGTAAATTGCACGGCCGTAAGCAGAGAAAGGTTCTCGTTGATCTGCGTATTGGCAAGGATGCTCAAATCGCTGAACAGACCGGTCCTGGCACCATCAAATACATTGTATGCATAGGTTTCAAGCTGGACACCGACAAGGTTGACGATGAGCGGCATCTGATAGCCGAGAATATACTCACCCTTGTAATTGAAGCCGTTGACCATTGCTCCGCCATTCTCGAATTCCCAGGCTGTGGTGTTGTCTGTTGCTCCAGTGTAGCCTTTGTAGTTCAATTC
>SAAM01000702.1 GCA_009929415.1 Clostridia bacterium
AGCTACGCTTTTTTTATGAAATCCGAAAGATTAGTTGTTTAATGTTAATTGGATGATTTAAAAATCAATTTTAAATCATCATGAATAATTCAGGATAATTTATGTACCTGTGAAAATTTATGATATAATATATTGGATTAGGAGGTCTGAACATGGACAAAGATTTAGAAAAAAAACCGAATAAGAAAAAGAAAAAAAGAAAAATAAATTTCATCAGGCTGATATCGCTCATAACTGCATTTGCAGTTTTTGCAGGTGGAATAACTGCCGTGGCAGCTGCTCTGATTGTTGTAAAGACAGCTGAACCGATAGACCCTACGAAAATATCGGAACTGCTTGATGAAAGCTCATTTATTTTTGATGACAAGGGAGTTCTGATAGAAAAGATTTCAAATGGAGAGTATCGAAGCATAGTGCCGCTCTCTCAGATTCCAGAAGATCTTCAGAATGCAGTAATTGCGGTTGAAGATGAAAGATTCCGTGAGCACAACGGAGTCGACGTCAAAAGGATATTCGGAGCGTTGTGGTATGACATAAAGACTCTGAGCCTTGCTCAGGGAGCTTCGACAATCACGATGCAGGTTGCAAAAAATCTGTATACTACAATGGATAAGACCTGGACTCGAAAGCTCAAGGATGCATACTATGCACTTGAAATCGAAAAAGTCCTCAGCAAGGATCAGATACTGCATGCATATCTCAATACCATAGGTCTTGGAAGAGGAACAAGAGGTGTACAGGCTGCAGCTCATGTATATTTTGACAAGGATGTGTCAGAGCTGAATCTTCCAGAAGCTGCGATGATAGCAGGCATAACGCAGAATCCTTACAAATTCTCAGCTTATGTGACAGCACCTATTTCTCCTGATGAAGATTTCACTGGAATGCAGGTAAGCCTCATCCCAAGCAACAGCGAAACCCCAGCACCAACAGCTGAAGACCTTCAGGTATTTGACAGACTTCTCAAAAATGGACTTATCTCAAACCTTGAACATAACCAGCTTGTAAAAAATGACTACTATGCTAGAAAAGCTGTCCTTAACCCTGATTCCAAGGAAAGACAGGAAGTAGTTCTCAAGATGATGCTCAAGAACGAATATATCACAGAGACTCAGTACAACGAAGCTGTGGCATATCCGGTGGAGATAAAGCTCGGAAAGAAAAAAC
>SAAM01000703.1 GCA_009929415.1 Clostridia bacterium
AAAGCGGAAATAAAGAAATGGATTGTAAGTCTCGGTTACAAGGTATGCCGTGGACATAAAGAGTATGAACGCGTGAAGAATAACGGCTGCTGAATGGCTGAACCAGTTCTTAAGCTGGTCTCTGTTATGCTCAGGCTCAAATATTTCCCTGAAGATGCCTGTAGAAAACAGCAGGGATATTACCAGCATGACCGCATTTGATTTAAGATAATAGATAAACGTCTTGTCAACAAGCAAATTACCTGACGCTCCAGACATCACGCCGAGATAAGTTGCAGCAGATTCAATGTCTCTGGAGGCAAAAAGTACCCATCCTATTATCACGGCGAGCATGCAGTAAACATGGGATATTATAGCTGGAGCATTATCTATGGATTTCTTCAGGAAAAATTTCTCTATAAGCAGCAGGCAACCGTAGTAAATTCCCCAGACTACGAAATTCCAGCTTGCACCATGCCAGAGTCCGGTTAACATCCACACTGCCATTATGTTTCGAATCTGCCTGATGCGGCTGCAGCGATTTCCTCCAAGAGGGATATATACGTATTCCCTGAACCAGGTCCCCAGAGATATATGCCATCTTCTCCAGAATTCCGTGACGCTTCTTGAGACATATGGATGATCGAAGTTTTCCATGAATTCAAATCCGAACATCTTTCCAAGACCTATTGCCATATCTGAATATCCGCTGAAATCGAAGTAGATCTGGAATGTATATGCAATTATGCCAAGCCATGCCGAAAGTACAGAAATGCCTGTCATATCCATAGCCTGAGTAATATCCCACAGCGCTCCCATGCTGTTTGCCAGGAGTACTTTTTTACCAAGTCCCTGTATGAATCTCTGAGCGCCTTCTCCGAATTTCGCTGCTGATACATTCCTTTGCTCGAGCTGAGATTCGATATCGCTGTATCTTACGATAGGTCCGGCTATCAGCTGAGGGAACATGGTGACGTAAAGCGCAAATGAGACGGGATTCCTCTGAAGCCTTACCTTCCCAAGGTATACATCAATTACATAGGACAACACCTGAAATGTATAGAATGAGATTCCTATAGGAAGAGGGAGCTCACTGTAAGCAATATCTGCATTAAACAGAGCATTGATATTTTCTGCCAGGAATCCGTAATATTTGAAAAAACCGAGTATTAGAATATTGAACACA
>SAAM01000113.1 GCA_009929415.1 Clostridia bacterium
ACAGGTATTGCAGATCCAGAACAGAAAATTCTGAAGCTCTTCGATCAGAAAATCAGAATTCTCAAGCTTGGAAGGATGCCAGCGCAGATGCTGATTGATAAATCAGGAGTACTGAGATATATACATTATGGAACTTCAATGAAGGACATACCGGAAAATTCAGAGATTCTTAATATTATAGATAAAATAGAAAGGGCCTGAGGGCCCTTGTCATTTATTTCAGATTAACTGCTTTTCTTCGTTGAAAAATGATTTGAATCCAAGCTCAAGGAGCAATGTTACAGAAAGCGATACGCTGCCGAGTATAGCAAGCATTATGGCAATCTGATATTCTATTGCTGTGACTGGAGAAGTCCCTGAAAGTATCTGTCCAGTCATCATTCCAGGCAGAAAAACAATTCCCATTCCAATCATTGAGTTTACTGTAGGAAGGATGGCCGAATCAAAAGCTCTGTCTATAATGTGTTTTGACGCAGACTTTGGACTTGCACCCAGCATCAGAGCTCCCTCTACTGTGCTTTTTTCCGTCCTCATTCCGGTGATGAGATTGTTAAGGCCTAATGAAACTGCAGTCATGGAATTTCCTATGATCATGCCGGCGACAGGTATAATGTACCGGGCTTCATACCATGGAGATACCCTCATCACTACGGTTATAAAGTATATAAGACATATCATAGTGCCGGAAAACAGAGAGATGACGATGCTTTTCTTAAGTTCAGGAGTCAGGTCAGACTTGAACTTTGAAATGACGCTCTGAACAGCAAAAATCTGCATAACGGATAATACAGCTATAGTGTACAGGGGTGATGAAGATTCAAATATATACATAAGCATATATCCGGTAAGAATAAGCTGCAGGGTCATTCTTACTGATGAGATAAGAATCTCTCTTTCTCTTCTTATGCCTTTTATCCTTACGATAAAAAGCAGCAGCAGCACGAATAAATATGCCGCAATTACCTGAAAAACATTCAGATCAATGACTCTTTCCATTTATGCATCTACCCTCCCTGATTTTACTAGTCTTCCATTTTCTATCTCTGCAATCTCGTCGGAATACTCCGATGCGATTTTTTTTGAATGAGTAACCATTATAAGCGTCTTTTTATTTATCCTGGAATGCTTTACAAGAAAATCAATCATTGTTTTTTCTGTTTCTTCATCCAGAGCAGATGAAGGCTCGTCAAGAAGATATACTTCAGGATCCATTAGAATTACCCTGGCTAAAGCGATCCTCTGTTTTTCACCCCCTGAGAGCTGTGATATGTCATCATCCAGACTTTTGTTTAAATGCAGCTCACTGATGATTTCGTTCATTCTGGAATCAGGTGCATCAGGCTTTTCAGAAAAACGCAGTCCTTTCAACAGATTATCGCGTATATCACCGGGAAAAATGACTGGACTCTGAGGGAGCATCACGACTCTTCTTCTTAAATCAAGAGAATCAATGTTTTTGACTGATTTTTTCTCATAGAGAATAGTTCCTTCATCAGGGCTTATCATCTTATTGAGCATTTTGAGAAGAGTAGTCTTTCCGCTTCCACTTCTGCCTGTAATTGAAGTCGTAATACCTTTTCTGATATTCATTTTTTCAATGTATAGTATATCTTTATATCTTAGATTTCTTATTTCAAACACATATATCTCCTTAAATTTATTTTATCTCTTTAAACAGCTCATATGCTTTTTTTCTTGCTTCAGCAAGAATTTCCTCGCCCAGAGCGGTTATACAGTAATATTTCCTTACTTTTCCATCTACGGTTATTTCTTCTTTGTCAAGAAGCCCTCCGGATTCCATGCTGTGAAGAATAGGGTAAAGTGTTCCCGGGCTTATTTCATAGCCATGCTCGTGCAATTCCTCCAGCATCCAAGCTCCGTATATAGGATCCTTTTTAGCATGATGCAGTATGTGGATCTGGATAAATCCAAGGAAGAATTTTCTTAAAATTTTATCTTGCATTATTATCACCTCTATAGTACAATTTGATTACGAAAAACGATATCGGATTTCGTAATCAGTATATCACTTATTTTTTTAAAATACAAGCATATTAATGATAATAAGAATAAGAAAAATTTTCAATATTTTTTGAGAGGTGAAAACTATGGACCAAAAGGATGTTAAGAGAATAAAGTGGGGCAGCTTCCTTAAGGACGTATTTATATGTTCGCTGGGCGCTTATGGAGGGCCTGAGGCTCATTATGGAGTATTTACAGACCAGATGGTCACAAAAAAGAAGTATATAACAGAGGAAGAACTGGTAGAGCTCATAGCACTTACAGGCATTCTTCCAGGACCGAGCAGCACTCAGACGCTTGTAGCTATCGGTTACAAAGTTGGAGGGCCGCTTCTTGCGCTTCTCACGATGCTTGTATGGTCAGTCCCTGTACTGCTTCTGATGACTGCGCTTTCATTCTCTGGTGAATTTTTGGAGGCCATGAATCTGTCTGAGGATGTGTTCCGCTATGTAGGTCCGATGGCGGTTGGATTTATAGTGGTCGCTGCATACAGGATAGGAACGAAGGTGGTGAAGGACAGATTTACACTTATTCTACTGATATTTGGAGCTGCAGTGACTTATTTTGTAAGAGCGCCATGGATATATCCTGTTGTGCTGATTGCGGGAGGAGTCGCTGCCATAAAGGCTTCAGGGGAGAAAAGTCTGTGGAATCATGTGAAGCTCAATCCTCAGTGGGTATATATCATTGCGTTTTCGGCATTTGCGGCAGGAAGCATAGCTCTTCATATCTTTATGGATAACAGGATAGTGAATCTTTTTGAGAGCTTCTACAGGTACGGTTATCTTGTAATAGGAGGAGGGCAGGTAGTTGTCCCGCTCATGTACAGTGAGCTTGTAGAGATAAATCAGTATATGACAAGCAAGGAATTTCTGACTGGCTTTGGGCTTGTACAGGGACTTCCAGGACCGATGTTCAGCTTCAGCGCATATGCAGGAGGAATGGCAGCTCGTGGAGGGAGTGCATTGACTCAGATTACAGGTGCCATGGTCAGTGGAATAGCTATTTTCCTTCCGGGACTGCTTCTGATATATTTTGTATATCCGATATGGGAAAAGCTGAAGCAGATAAGGGGAATTAAGGTTTCTCTTAAGGGAATAACTGCTGTAGCTGGAGGCCTGATTACTGTATCAGCGATAATTCTGATGCAGAAGAATGGCTTCAGTGTGGAGAATATTCTGGTTACGGCTGTCACTGCTTTGTTATTAATGACTAAAAAAATACCGGCACCTTTTATAGTTATTATTGTATTGGAAGCAGGTTTTTGGGTATAATGACATTATAATCACATTAACATATACTTCAGAAACAGCAGGAGAATATAATGAGAAGCAGATACTCGCGTTATATTGCTTTACAGATGATAATAATGATTTTTGTTTTTGCAATGCTCATTTTTACTATATTCAATCATCAGAAGACTGAGAACAATTATGATATGGAAAAACTGGGACAGACTGTATCTTACTCTGTCCAGCAGAATCTGGTATCGATGAAGAGCGTTTTTACTTCTCTTTCCTATAATTATGAAATTGACGATGGGATGAGTAAAGAGAAATTTGACATACTCGCTGAAAAATACATCAGAGAGTATCCCGAGATTCTTTTTATACAGCATAAGGATAAAGATACAGTCACAGACCTTGTATATCCTGCTGAATTTAATTATACCCTTGGTGCAAAGCTTACCGGACGTCCGGAAGTTGAAGAAGCAGTTAAGAAGGCAATCAGGGAAAGGACTGTCACAGCAAATGACCCTTTCATACTTAAAGGGACAGAAGATTTGCTGGGACTTGTTCTTCGCGCGCCTGTATACAGAAATGATGAATTTGAAGGTTTTTTTGTAGTTGTCTTTGACCTTGACAATTATCTTGAGAAGACAATGGATGATATATTGCCTGAATCTGGTATGGCGAGGATCTACGACAAAAAAGGAGAGCTCATATGGAGCAATTATTCTGGAGAAGATGAGTATGCTTACAAGGTGGACATACCTGTACTGGATAATCACTGGACGATAATGATTTCGGACAAATCCTCTGCACTTGAAAAAAGCGCGCTTCTCCTGTTCTATATTACTATCATGGTGTTCGGTTTCATGATGTCGCTCCTTTATCTGCAGATGAGAATATACAGAAAAGACCGTAATATAGAAAGACTGTCAAAGCTCAATAATGAGATTGAGAAACTGAGACAAAGCTATACACTTGCACTGGACAGTGCAAATGATGCTCTCTGGGAATACAATGCGGTCACTGGAGATATTGTAACATCTGACAAATGGCTAAGCATAACAGGAAACATGTTAGATGGAAAGGGGGTTTCTGCACTTTTTCAAAGAAATGCAATACATGAAGATGACTATGAAGATGTAACAAGACTCTTTAATGAATGCCTTAATGGAAAAAATGATGAGTTTCTGATCCAGTACAGAATAAAGAACGGGCACGATAAATATACCTGGGTTCAAAATAAAGGTAAGGTTTACTTTGATAGAAAAGGAAATTCCGTAAGGCTTGCAGGAGCTGTGTCAGATATCGAAGAACAGAAGAGGAAAGAGGCAGATATAGAGTATCTGGCTTACTTTGATTCGCTTACCGGAATGCCAAACAAAACAAGCTTCATGATGACGCTTGAGGAAATAATTGAAAAATCAGACCATGAAAAATCTTTTTACTATGTACTCATGATTGACCTTGATAATTTCAAGACTCATAATGACCTGCTCGGGCTTGAATTCTGTGATCTGCTGCTTGTAGAATCTTCGAAAAGGCTGCTGAAGCTTATTGGAGAAAAAAATCTTGCTGCAAGATTCGGTGGAGATGAATTTCTGATTCTAATAAGAGATAAATCTACGATTGAAGAAGCGAGAGGCTTATGCAGTGAGATACTAAGCTCATTTAATGACCCTTTTGTAATTTCGGGAAATTCGGTGTATATATCCGTAAGCATAGGTATCGTCTACGGAATTGATTCGTATTCAAATCCGAATGACGTGCTCAGAAATGTTGATATAGCGCTCAATCGGGCCAAAGATAATGGAAAGAATGCTTATTCTTTTTATGACTCACGAATGCACGAGGAGATACTCAGAAGATCCAAGATAGAGGATTGCCTGAGAGAGAAAATCCGGGATGAGTTTTTTGAAATCCACTATCAGGTTCAGCAGGATCTGGAAAGCGACAGGGTAAGAGGAATGGAGGCGCTCGCGAGGCTGCATTGCGCTGAGCTTGGAAATATATCGCCATTTGAATTCATTCGCATTGCTGAATATACGGGGCTTATAGTTCCGCTGGGAAACCTCGTACTCAGAAATGCATGTTTTCAGGGAAAAAAATGGTTAGAAAGTGGATTTTATATTGGAAAGCTGTCAGTGAACATATCTGTAAATCAGCTCAGGAATGACACGTTTTATGATGATATGTGCAGGATTGTAAATGAAACCGGATTTCCTTACGAGCTTCTCGAGCTTGAAATAACAGAAAGCGTCTTTCTGGACCATTCTGATGAAAATACCGAGATATTGTCAAAACTAAGGGATCTGGGAATAAGCATAGCTCTTGATGATTTCGGCACTGGCTATTCATCCCTGAACTATCTGACGGTACTTCCTATAGACACGCTTAAGATTGACAAATCCTTCCTGGGAAAATCTCTGGATGAATTGTCACACACGGAAATCATCAAGACAATAATTGAGCTTGCGCACATCCTGGATCTTAAGGTTATATGTGAAGGAGTTGAAACGGAGAAACAGATGCATATCCTGAAGGACATGGGATGCGATCATATACAGGGATATTATTACGCAAGGCCCGAAACGGCTGAGAAAGTTGAAACATTCTTGAGAAAGAGGAACTGATATTGAAGAACAGATTCAGAGCAGCATCAATGATAGTTGTGCTTTTAATTGCACTTTCTGTAGTTTATCTGCATATGCTGTCATATAAGAAGGCTCAGGAGATTTACCTTGAAGAAACCGGGAACATAGTTTTGGAGCAAAAGAAGCAATTTATAAGAGACACGGTTAATAATGTTATTTCTGAAATTGACAGGCAAAGAGAAATTAAGCTGTTCAACCACAAGAGAAACCTGAATTCCAGGAAGTTAAGGATTGAAGAAAAACTCAATATGTCTGACTCGGAGTTCACTGAAGATTTCA
>SAAM01000704.1 GCA_009929415.1 Clostridia bacterium
TCCTTTCTTAGGATACCCCGCAAGTACACCGATCGGAATGGCAAAACTTGCCGACAAGCTAGGATGCGCTGTCGTTCCTGCATACTGCGTCAGGTGGCTTGATACCCATAAGCTTGAACTGAATTTTCTTCCTGCACTTAAAGGCAGGGATGGTAAACCGTATGGCAAAGACCTACAAGGCAGCATTGACGACTGCAACGAGGTCATCTCCGGGTGGATCAGGAAATATCCTGACCAGTGGATGTGGATGTATCCAAGATGGGAATCTGTCGAGAGGGGTGATCTGGATTAAGTGCGGGGTAGATCCGGGCCGTTATAAAATAGGTGTAGCCTTTGCGGAAGGAGACAGATTGCTTTTTTCTGCAATAGTCCCCAAATCCTCAGAGGAAGTCTTATTACAGTCGCTTAAAGAGAGGGAGTGGAAGCTTCTTGTGCCTTGGATAAAAGAGGGAGACTTCAAATTTATTGAAGGAAGGACTCTTGAAAAGATATGCATAGGCAACGGAACATCTTCAAAAGAGCTTACCGAGCTTCTTAGCGGCATTTGCGAGCTTGAGATAACTGATGAATACCGCACCACCCTTAGAGGACGCGAGCTTTACTGGAAACTCCATCCGCCCAGAGGGGTATGGAAGCTTGTGCCTACTTCACTTAGAATTCCTCCCAGAGATATAGATGATCTTGCAGCCTGGGCGATAATAAAATAAGACCGGAAGCTCTGTTCAGCCTCCGGTCCATCAAAGAAAATCCCGCACACGCTGTCTTTTATTAAACAAAAAGTACGGACTAAGTTTTTTGAATATCCGTTAATTTATTTTTTCTTTTTCTTATCTTCTTCTTTTTTGTCTCCAGACAGCTTGGCAAGCACATCCCTGTATCCGTCTGAGCCGTATTCAACAAATTTTTTGACCCTGCTTATCGTTGCAGTGCTGGCTCCTGTTGCCTGAACTATCTGAGGATATGACATCCCTTTCAGAAGCAGGCTTGCTACCTGTAGCCTTTGTGCAAATGCTCTAATCTCTGAAAAAGTGGCGACATCCTCCAGGAAACGGTAGGCTTCCTCTCTGTCGGTAATGGCCACTATTGAGTCACAAAGCTGATCGGTAAACTCATCTTTCCACTCTAAAGCCATGATCATTCCCTCCCTATAGTAATGTGCTAAAT
>SAAM01000114.1 GCA_009929415.1 Clostridia bacterium
AGATCCATTCTCTTTGTGAGAAGTATCTCTATCTTCGCGCCGGTCTCTTCCTTCACGCCAAACATCCTGGCAGGAAGTACCCTCGTGTTGTTGAGGATCAGCACATCATTCTCGCCAAAATCCTCCACTATATCTTCAAATATCCTGTGCCTTACTTCTCCTGTGTTTTTGTCAAAATCCAAAAGCCTCGACTTGCTCCTGTCCTTCAGGGGAACCTGTGCGATCCTCTCCTGAGGCAGATCATAATAAAAATCTTTTGTATTCACTATATATTATCCATTCCTCAATCATGTATTTATATTTAATCATTCCAATGCAGATGTCCGATACAGTGTGCCTATCCAACTGTAACGCCGCTGAAATAGTGGCTTATGATTTCCTTATAGCCGTAGCCTTCCTTCGCCATGTTGTTTGCTCCGTACTGGCTGAGCCCAATCCCATGCCCAAATCCTCTTCCGCTGAAGACAAATGAGCTTCCTGAGACAAAATCCTGGGATACATCAGAAATCCTGTCGCTGACAAAGCTGTCCAGCCTGTCAAATGTATTCTTCAGGCCACTGTCTCTTATGCCGATGTCATTTGAGCGTGATACCGGTGCGCTGCCTGATGTTGACTTAAGCGTGAAGTATGTGCTCCTGAACTTTGATGATCCAAGCACTATCCTTATAGAATCCTTTTCGAGGATCTTCATTCCCTTTGTCCCAAGCACCCCAAGCTTCATGACCCTGTCATTCTCCGAAACCTCGAGTATCTTTACTCCTACGACCGTGCCCACATCATATCCACGGCTGAGCAGAGCCTGCTCGATTTCCGAAGACGTCATGTTTGCCTCCCAGCTGTCATAAGGCGTTCCTGTGGAATAAGGATCCTTTACCCCGGTCATGTAGTCAAGGGAATAGTTCCACATGTTTCCTATGGCCTCGGTCCTGCCGCCGCTGCTCGAATGAAAATACGCCTCTGCCGGAGCCCCCCTGTAGGTCATTATCATGCCCTCGGTCTCATCGACGCTCCTGTTGGTCTTTGGCTGCTCTGCGCTGTATCCTCCGTAAACCTGGCAGTGAGTGGTGCTGCAGACATTGAACCCGTCTGAGGTATGCTTGCTGTAGTTTGTTATAACATGATTCTTTGCAACTATCGCCTGCGCCTTGAGGGCCTCAAGCTCCCAGCTCGATACCATTTCCTTTGGCACCACGCCGTAGAGATAGTCCTGCATTCCCACTTCATTTATCGCATGAAGGGCTGATCCCTTGATGTAGAAATTTAGCTTTCCTCTGTAGGCTGAGCTTCCAAGATATGTCACGCCGTCATCAGAGGAAACATAGATGTCTTTGCTTCCCTCAACCGCGACAGCCGGGCTATCTTCTATCGCAAAGATCACCTTTGAGCCGCCGGAAGGAGCAAGATTCGAAGAAGCGCTCCTGCTTCCTGCATAAAAGCTTCCCCTGTCATAATAGACAAGGGCATCGACTCCGTATTTCTCTGCGGAGATTCTGGCTGATTCAAAAGTGCTTTCTGCACTGGAGCTTGTATATATCTGCTGACAGACAGAAGCCGTCAGAGTGTCTGAATCCGTTTCAATCACCTTATTTGAGGCGTCATATACCTCGAGGCTGCTGCCGGAAACAGAATATGTGCTTTTTGAGATGGAGCCGTAGAATATCCCCACCCTGACTGGAAAGCTGTTGTCATATCTGCTCTGAGCCTCTGATAAAGAAGGGCTCACAGCAAAAACCAGCATGAATGCCAGGATAAGCGAAAAAACAGATGATCTTTTATCAGACATAGACTTAATCCCTCGCTCTCTTTATCCCAAAATGATCATAGGCCGTCTCAGTCGCCATTCTTCCTCTCGGGGTCCTGTTGAGGAATCCCTTCTGGATAAGATACGGCTCATATACCTCTTCTATAGTTTCCCTGTCCTCGCCTACAGATGCGGCGAGAGTCTCGACTCCGACAGGGCCTCCTGCGAATTTGTTTATTATAGTGAGCATAAGCCTCTTGTCTACCATGTCGAGGCCTTCCTCATCGACCTGGAACATCGTGAGGGCATCTCTTGCAATATCCAGCGTTATCGCGCCGTCTCCCCTTACCTGGGCATAGTCTCTTACCCTCTTAAGGAGCCTGTTGGCGATCCTCGGGGTTCCTCTTGACCTTCTCGCAAGCTCCATACCTGAATCCGAATCTATCTCGACTCCCAGTATGCCTGCAGATCTTGATATTATTTTGAACAGGTCATCATTGCCATAAAGATCCAGATTGAGTATTACCCCAAACCTGTCTCTCAGCGGAGATGTAAGCATTCCGCTCCTCGTGGTTGCCCCTACGAGCGTGAATTTTGGAAGATCCAGCCTTATAGATCTGGCTGAAGGGCCTTTTCCTATTATGATGTCCAGGCACCCGTCCTCCATTGCAGGGTAAAGTATCTCCTCTACCGTCCTGTTCAGTCTGTGTATCTCATCTATGAAAAGCACGTCATTGTCCATGAGATTGGTGAGTATGGCAGCAAGGTCACCCGAATGCCCGATTGCCGGCCCCGAGGTTATCTTAAAGTTTGCTCCCATCTCATTTGCTATTATTCCCGAGAGCGTTGTCTTTCCAAGCCCCGGCGGTCCATAAAGAAGCACGTGGTCCAGCTGCTCTCCTCTGTACCTTGCAGCCTTTATGAATATGTCCAGCTGTTCCTTTGCCTGAGTCTGGCCTATATATTCATCAAGGGACTTTGGCCTGAGCGAATTTTCAATTTCATTGTCATCTCTCTGATAAGAAGAACTTATCAGTCTGTCCTCATCAAACATTACTCCTCCAAACATTGCGCCTCCATACTTTGCATTTAACTGTTTTTCTCATTAAATCTTGCTGAGCTTTCCAAGCGCGAACTTTATGAGCTCGCTCGTATCCGACGCCGGGTTCTCAGCCTTTGCAGACTCCACCGCGCGGGAAGCTTCGATCTTGGTGAACCCGAGGCTCATCAGCACCTCAAGCGCCTCATCCGTATCTGCCTCGAATATGTTGTATATGCTCGGCTGTATGCCTACAGCCTTCTTGTCTACCTTGTCCCTGAGCTCGAGTATTATCCTCTCAGCGGTCTTTTTTCCTACCCCCGGAGCCTTTGACAGAAGCGTGGCATCCGAATTGTTTATTATCGCCTGCAGCGAATCTGTGTCATATGTCGAAAGCACTGAAAAAGCCACCTTCGGTCCCACCTTGGATACGCTGTTGAGAAGCTCGTACATCTTGAGCTCTCTCCTGTCCGCAAATCCGAGCAGCGATATGTCATCTTCTCTTACATTCAGCTTTGTGTAGAGCTTCGCCTCTTTCCCGATTTCGAGCTTCCTGTTGGTGAACTGCGATGTCGAGAGCTTGAATCCGATGTCCGAATTCTCTATTATCACATAGTCAAGAAAAATCTCTGTTACCGTACCCTTTATATATCCAAACATATTGTCTCCTTAATCATCCTGACCCTAAACTCTGAACATTTCAGAAAATCTCCTCGTGCTGAGATGTCCAAGCGCGATGGCAAGCGCATCGGCCGCATCGTCAGGCTTTGGTATCTCCTTCAGGTTCAGGAGGCTCTTTACCATGCTCTGGACCTGCTTCTTGTCGGCCCTTCCGTATCCGCATATCCCTTGTTTAACCTGAAGCGGCGTATATTCAAATATCTTAAGATCATTGTTCATACATGAGAGCACTATTGCGCCTCTCGCCTGAGCTACATCTATGGCTGTCTTGGTATTCTTGTTGAAAAAGAGCTCCTCGATAGCCACCTCGTCGATGTCATATGTACTGAGCAGAGTCTGCATTGCATCATAGATCATCTTTATCCTTATAGCATAGCTGGTCTTTGCAGGAGTGTTTATTACCCCATAGTCAAGTACTGTGTATCTGTTTCCAACATGCTCTATCACTCCATAACCCACTATAGCAAGCCCAGGGTCTATTCCAAGTACTATCATTTCTTCTCCCTGCCTCTGGCTGTCAGACCAGATCATTCTTATCCCTATATTATATAATTTTTTCACTGTTTTTGCAAACTAAAAGAAAGCCCCTGAAAAAGCTTTCTCTGTGTAAAATCTTGAATTTGTTAATTCTTAAATTCTCTGCCTGTCCTGCTCCTGCTGAAAGAAGGCGCAGCCGCCGTTTTCAAACAGAATCTTTGCCGGTTTGGTGTTCGGATATACGTATTTCTCGCAAAAACACATAGTATACTGCTGTTCTCCCCTGTTTATCTTCATCCCGCTGCTTTTGAATCTGCAGTTCCTGCAGATGATTTTTTCAGGATCCACCTGTAAATTATCTACCAGATCATATTTTTCTTTCACTCAGCATCCCCCCAGGTCAATGATTTGATCAAAATTATAAGCCGCTCTGTTAATTATTTATATTTTACTACAAAATCTAAATAATTTAAATAGTTTTTATAATTTAAATTATGCTCCACAGCATTTTTTGTATTTCCTGCCGCTTCCGCATATGCATGGCTCATTTCTTCCGATCTTTTCTGAGGATGCAGGGACTTTTTTCCATTCAGTCCTGTTATCCGGAGTCTCTCCTCTGAGCTCCATGATCTCAGCCATGGTGTGTCCGTGGTTTCCAAGGAGTCTCGTGTTCATGCTTACCTCGTGCACGAGATTCATAAGCTCATATATCTGCTCTTCTTTCTTGATTATCCTGTATTTGTTGAACACATCAACGAATTCCTGAGGCTTGCCCTGCACTGCGCTCAGATGATGGATCTCATCCACTATGAAATTTGCCACGAAGGCTTCGATCTTCATATCCTCGACAAGATATTTTCTGATTGCATCTATCTGAGGCGTCACCTCATAATAATCATAGCCTGAATATCTGAGGAATTCCTTCTCATCGGGAGTATATCTTGGCACAGCATATATTATATCCGCGAATTTCTGCACATCTTCAAAATCATGTTCTTCAAAGGCTCTGCTCGCTACATATTCCTGATATATGCAGTAATCCGCTCCATTTTCTGCAAAGCATCTTACCGCATCTGCAAGTGCCTGTGACTCACCCGTTCTTCCACTGAGGCTCTCAAAAAGCTCAGTCAGCTCATCTGCTCTCACCAGGCCGTAGAGCGCCATTGCCGCGTTGGCATAGTCATCATAAAGCGACAGATTTTCCCTTTTTTTCATAAAATCTTCATCGCATATCTCGCCGAAAGCTTCTCTTATCTCAGAAGGTACTGCGGCATATCTGGCCTTGCCCTCTGCAAATCTGAATGCCAGTCCAAGATTCTCAAGATACGTTGCAGCTTCATACAGCTTGTCCTCAAGCTCGAGGCACTGCGCAGAAGCAAGCTCCGTGAAAAGCATCCATTTCTTCTTATCTAATAAATACAACGATTCCGGCAGTCTTTCTTTTTCACAAATCACGCCTCCAAGACAGCTTTCGAGCTCGTCTTTCTTCATCTTGCTGTATCCCTTTATCTTGCAGCTTTTTGCAATCTTTCTAAGGGTGGTTACGTTTTTCTCAGAAAGCATTCTGGAAATCGTAAAATCAGAATTGCCTTCCTTAAGGCTTAACGGTTTGTTACTCATTATTGGCTTCCTCTCATTTCTATTTCGAACGTCATTTTTTAACATACATTTTAATATAAATGATAAAGAAGCGGTTTGTCAAGAATTGTTTGCCTTTTCGACGTATCTGTCCATGCTGAATTTACGCTTCAGTCCGGAATATGCCATGTATCTGACGTTGCCGAATATCTCCCGCTCGCCCCAGGGCCTGTCATGCTTTCCAAAGCACCAGGCAACTCCCGCATAGCCATTTGGGTCCCTTCCATCAAGCTCATACCTGTTGTTGAGATAAAGAAGTGTCTCATACGCCTCCTGTGGAGAGCGGCTCCACTCAAGCACCTTCTTTCCCCAGTACATCCTCATGTAGCCCTGCATCTTGCCTTTTTTCACTAGCTCAGTCTGCGCCGCGTTCCAGTACTCATCATGAGTAAGCGCATTTTCAAGCTGCTCCCTCGTATATATGTACATCCTTGGATCAGCCATGTGCTTTGCCAGCGTCTTCTTTGCCCAGTCAGGAAGGCATTCACAGGAATCATAATTCTCGTTGTAATGCACAAAATTCATGGCCAGCTCACGTCTAACGAAAAGCTCCTCAAGAAATGATTTTCTGGATTCTGAAAAATCCGAATCTGCAG
>SAAM01000705.1 GCA_009929415.1 Clostridia bacterium
ACTACCGTAGTCTCCAAATGGACTACTTTGTGAAATTCGGAGCGAGAAAGATACAGGTCGTTACCCATATTTTTCGGGCTTTCTCCCGGCACGGTTATGAATCTGTAGGCAATGAGCCTTCCTTCATTGGTGTAAATTCCAAATATCCTTCCCTGATTTTCAAATGCCTCTATAAAGTCATCCATTGTATCCCTTACGAATATCTCTTTATTTGGTATCCTGTCATAGATGTACTGCTGCAGAGCAAGCACATTCTCAATCTCGGAAAACTCAACGTACTTTGCATAAAAATCCATGCTCGGCTTTGTTTTTGAGTACGTATTTATCAAAGATAAGTTTTCTGCAATCATAAAATTTATACCTCTCTTTCAAAAATCCCAAGTAAAATCTGGTTGCATAATTACCCCTATCGTATAATTGTACTACACTTTTTCATTTTTTGGAAGATTTTGTGAAAAATCTGAATAGTTTGCAGGTGTTCGTAATAATATTACTTTCATTTGCGAATCTGCTGTAGTATACTGAAATAATGAAAATAGAAAAATATATACCCCAACTGCTTCGCCTTGACCTGTTCAGGGACATAAAAAAAGAACAGATGCTGGACCTGTTCAAATATCCGAAATACAGTATAAAGAGCTACTCAAAAGGCCAGGTCATCAATCTTAACGGAGACCAGTGTTCTACAATGGACATAATTCTCGAAGGAAAGGCTTCGGTCCAGAAAATCGACTCAGAGGGCAATGCTTTCAAGATTGCCATATTCTCGAGCGGCAATATATTTGGCGTAAACCTCATGTTCTCGAGCAGGAACACATACCCCATGACGGTCCTCGCCGAGACCGATACCACAGTTCTTCACATAAAGAAAGAGCTTGTACTTGAACTCAGCAAATTAGATACCCACTTCATAAATGAGCTCCTTACTGTAATATCGGACAAGACGCTTGTTCTGACAGACAAGCTGGACACGATTTCCATGAAGACTGTAAGAGAAATGATAACCGACTACCTCGCTCATCAGGCAGAGCTGCAGAAGAGCCGAAGGGTCGTACTTGGAATGTCCAAAAAAGAGCTTGCAGAAAACTTTGGGATACAGCGTACCTCACTGAGTCGCGAACTGAACAAGATGAGAAAAGACAATCTCATAGAATTTGATTCA
>SAAM01000115.1 GCA_009929415.1 Clostridia bacterium
CCTATGATGCAGATCCGGTTATTCTCGGTAAAGTCGAACCTGATGTTATTTTTAAGCCCGAACAGATGGGAAGCCGTAAGTGTTATAAGTTTCAATTTATTTCCTCCTTAGCGAAACGCTTTCTCTATATTTCCATGTTATCGGGGTCATCCCGGTCCAAAACCATAATATGACCGTACCTTCTTCCGAAGTTGCGCATACCGTAAAGACCATTTCCGAGTGCCATTACTGAAGCATGAACAAACATTTGGTATTCTTCCTCCGCTATCCGCCGGAATTCTTCATCTGAGATGCTGAAAGGTCTGGTAAAATACGGCATTTGTCACCTCTCGTTTCCCGTCTCATATGAACGGAATATTGTCTCTTCTATAGCAGAACACCTCTTCATTGTAAAATCACGTATCCTCTCTGAGAGGACATATTCCCTTTTGTTCTCCGGATCTATAACCATTTCCGATGCCTTTGTGAAATTTTCCCTGACCGCGGCTGTCATATCAAGAATATCTTTTTGTGTCATACCTCTTTCCAGCATAAAACCCACAAATTGATCTTCAGTTACATGTGTATTGCCTCTCACAGTAAGGGCAAGATCGTTCTTCATGCCGTATGGTTTATAAGAGACAAGATCGTACAGAGGGGTCAGAACAAAGCCGCTGTCAATAAATTTTACTGAAAAGTTCTTGACATGCATATCAGAGTTGCCTGTGATATAACCAAACAGGTATGCATTCATGAATTTTTTCATTTCATCTGAAGGCAGTATTTCTCGCATAAATTCAAAATATTTCTCCGAACTTATCGAATACTGGTCTATCACCGTTTCCGCAAGCAGCATCCCGGTATCGAATATTATGTCTCTGGAAACAGAGTTTTCTTCATCGGCTCGTACTCCGAACCTTTCCGTTACAAAGTGACGCGTTGTGCCAAACCCCGAGTCAGAGGTTACAGTCCATGACCTTGCGGTCTCAAGTCCGCACATACCGGCAAGAGTCAGACACAGTACTTCGTTGACCGCTATCATGGGAAACTGTTCTCCCTGCGGCTTTACTATTACGTTGCCTACTTCTGAGTTCCAATCGGCGTTCCTGAGCGAAGGTCCGTCAGTTCCCTCCTCAAGGACCGCTGTGAATTTGTCGAAATAGCCTGCCATTGCAAATGGCATCGTTCCCGACGATCTGTTACTCGCATGGAAGACAAAATCCTGAGGAGGAACGGCACATCCGATTCCGGCTGCCGTCCGCAGATGTTCGGGTATTTTTGAAAATTTTCTTCCGTCTATGCGGTCAAGGGATATATCGGCTGAAAATTCATCCATTCCCTTAATAAGGTCAAGCACCCTTGTGCTGTGCACCATTTCAGTCATTGCCTGAAAACGAACGCCTCCCGGGAGATTTCCCTTAAGGAATTCATAAAGGTTTGCGAGAAGGGTCTCTATATTACTCTGCGTCTCGCCCCCATCGTCGAAATGTTCAATGTTGTCCAGATAAATATCTGTCATCTCATAAAGTCTCAGATCAGAGATCCTGCCGTATTCCCCTATCGGAATATCCTTGTAAAAAATTACATGTTTTTCTTCCGGAGTCATTTTATATACGTCCTTTCCTTAACCATTTCTTATATTAAGTATAGTGTTGTTAATGCACTGTCCGCGAATAAATTTACCGGAATGCCGGAATGTCTGGCACATTATTAAGAGTCTTAAAAGTATTTTTTTTATATTTCCGGTCTGTTATACTTAATCAGGTTACTTTAATATTATACTGGTTTTATTTCCATATAAACAAGGAGGTATCTGCCATGAGCAGATCTGACAGAATAAAAGAACTTAAGGAGAGAGAGGGGACGATGCGGCGATATTTTGACATGGCCGAAAAAGCTGCCGTTTCTCTGGATCCGGACCTGCTCGACCGTATTCTTGAAGAAGCCCGTAAGAATTGCGGGACCGCGCCTGATATAGAATATTCAAGACTTGGAAGTGACCGTTACGGTTTTTTCTACAGTCTGCTTGATTCGTATTACTCTATGGTCCACAACGCTGCAGGCGACAAAAATATTATAAGGGATCTCACTTACCGGTTCAGAAAGTCATCTTCTGTATTGCTTAAACACGGGATACTGCCTGATATGAAAACGATGACTTCCTGGAACGCCATATGTACAGGTAAGCTCAACAACCCGTTCCTGCTTAAAACGTACAACGCCAATCAGTCCGAAGCCCACCTTCCGGACAGTGCCAATATAACGGATATATTCAATATGCAATATCCTCAATATATGCCATACCTGGAATATTCTCCGGAACAGAGACTTATGTTTGACGAATTTGTACATTTTACTGCCGTTCTTGAAAAACACCATAGCGGGAAAGACAGGTTCAGTAAGATCCTTTCCCTATATGGCTTTGAACACATTAAGTCAGATGCCCGTGCAATATGCGAGACTTCTGACGAATCGGAAATCGAAAAAAGAGCCGATATTGACGAGATGAACATAAACCTTGCCCGCAATTTTGATTTTCTTATGAAGTCGGCACACGCAGCAATAATGGAAGAAGATGGGATACTGCGACACTTTGACGGCAACAGGGAGAATATGAAGAAGTTCATGGCACAGAACAAGACAGGCAGTGTTACTGCTGTTCCACTCGATGTCCCTGATACACGCGCCGAAAATGAAGCGGCGTATGCCCGCAGTATCTTCAGTAAGGACCTTATGTGTCCCTCTTTTGCGCGCACAATATCACCCCGGGCAGCAAAAGCTGCGGTCAGAATAGGGGCCGCGCTGTTTTCACCGTCAGTGCTTGCCAAGGCTAATATCGACGAAAACGTGACCGGCATCCTTGCACGCAGCTTCAGTTTCGATGAAATGGTCGGCATGACAGAGGAATATTACAGGTTTAAAAAATCGCTTTTTGTTCCAGGCGAGCGGCCGCTGCGTCTTAAAGAACTGTCCGAACTAGCGGAGATGCCGCTTCCCGAATACCTTGGGACACTCAGGGGATATCCTGAGGTATGTATAAAGGATCCGCATGGCCGTAAAATAGAATATAAACACTATGATCTTGAGAGAGGCCTCGGTTCTCCGCCTTCACCATGGTCTGATAAACAAAATTCGTTCGCATGGCTGCAGCTTTTTGCAGGCTTCGCATATCCGGAACAGGGCAAGCCTATCGGTGACTGGAGCGCTGAAGAGATAAAAAAAGCTTTCGGAATACCCGACATATCGGACAATTACAGGGAAGCCGCAATAGCCTCTGTCAAAGAGGAGTTCGAACTTCCTGAAGATTATGATTTCGAAAGGTAGGCTTAACTGAGGAAATCTTCGGGGTTTATTGGGACCCCGTCTATACGTATCTCGTAATGGAGGTGGGGGCCCGTGGAGAATCCGGTGTTCCCCACCTCTCCTATAAGCTCTCCCTTGTAGACATATTCGCCGGGCCTCACCATTATTGCGCTGCAGTGCCCGTATCTTGTGGAGACCCCGTTTCCGTGGTCGATCTCTATCATAAGTCCGTAATTTCCCTTCCTGTTCGCAAATGCCACTGTTCCGTCCATGGATGAAAAGATCGGGGTGCCTGTCGGAGCCGCTATATCAAGACCATAATGCATTCTGTTGAATATTCCGCGCCAGCCGAACCTGCTTGAAATACGGCCTTCAGTGGGAACAGCAAAAATTGAATCAGGGTTTCTGTCTACAAATATATAGACGCCAGTACCTGATCTTGCATCTATGTTATCTGACATCCTGTCAGCCAGATCCCTGGTTCCCGCTATAAGACTCACCGGCATAATATCTGAAGGGGCGCGTGCCACCATAAAAGCAGCAAATATCAGCAGCAGGGTACCTGCTGAAAGGACCATTGCCATTCGGATATAATCTTTCTCTTCAGTGTCACCTGTGTGCACGTTTACTGTTGTCCCTGTGTTGAATCTCCGACTATAAGTTCCCTTGATATTGATACAAGATCATTCAGAGAATCCATGCCGGGAAATATCGTTACTATTATCTCGCCGTCCTTTATATTGCTGCCCGGCACATTACCCATAATGTTTGCATATATTATCTCCCTGTACCTGTTCTGCTCTATCCTTTTAGGTATTGGTACCACAAATGTAATTATGGGATAAAACGCCTTTGCCTCGATCAGGTAATCCTGCATGCTCTTGTCAAAACGTGAAGAGCTGCCGATAATGACCCCTGAAAAAGACGGTATTATAAATTTCAGTTCGGTTGGAGTAACTGAGAACCTTTGCCCGTCTCTGTCCCCCGGTATAGGAATATCAGGCCACCCTCCCCATATTTCACGTCCTGTTTTGGTAAGGGTACTTACAAGATAATTAATAGCTTTGGGTTCCGAGGACTTTACCATATCCTCCCACATTTCCGGATCCTTTTGCCTCCGGGCCTGTTTGTTCTTTGCGTTTACGTCTTCAAATATCTTTGAGTACCTGCTGTCTGATTTCGATCCCCTTATAACGGAATAACCCGTAAGAGGAGAGGGACCAATAAAACTTATTCCTACCTCGTAAAAGTTTATATGTCTCATAAGCGACTCTATCACCACATTTTGATAATCCAGCGCCTCCAGCGCCTCGTTGTTCACAGTCAGGGCCGCTTCAGAAATCCCAACACTGAATAACTGAATAAAGAGAGTAATAACAATCATTTTAAATCTTAATTTTAAGGACATGGAACATTCCTCCGTTCGTAATATCTGCTTTATACGATTATTATGATTATAACTGTTTGACAGAACTTAAACAAGTTTGTTTATTGTTATGTGAACCGCTATCTTAATAAAGCAGAATTTTACGGAGGTGTGATCTCAATAATGGAAGTAAAACTGAAAGATCTCATAAAGAGGACATGGATAATGATCAACAACAGTGCCGGGGTGCTTCTTCTGCATATGGACAAAAGTCTCGACACCAATTTCTTCGTCCCCAATTTTCAATCTCGTTACAGGTCTGTCTACCTGAACGGCACAGTTGGATGGGGTTCTGTTCCTGTCCCTCTGCGAAAAAAGGTCGAGTCTGCAGAAGGAGATTTCCCATCCGGCATTTACTTTAATTACCCGGAAGATTCTTTTAAAATACTTTCAGAATGGAATTATATGAACAGAAGGACCAACAGGACCGCCTTTCTTATCTATGAAAGGGAAGCGCTTGATGCGGTCAAGATAAACTGCGTAATAACGATGTCTTGTGCGGACTATATATTTGCCCAGACCGCCCTTCCTCAGGCCGGCATCCTTTACAGAAATAAAGATACTCTGACCAATGCACTCCAGATACCGGGCATACCAAAGATATCCCATCTCGGACATCTATGGGAAAAGTGGACGTCGGCCCGCAACATTTTTGGTTATTCAAGAAAATATTTCTGTGAGAAAGTCTACGGATATCCCGCACAGCTCCAGCTTATCAGGGAACGTCATCTCAGTCAGGTAAAAAAGGACGGAGATCAGATGATGTATATGGTTCTCCAGGCACTGGCCATGGAGGATTATGAAATAAAAAGCTTAATGAATATGGGGTTTGTATGGAATAGATATATACAGTCATGGATAGGTGAAGATACCACTCTTTCGATACGTGAGCTGGATGATTTTTTAAGGAGAGATTCTCTGGCAACGCCAGCCACTATGGGGTTTGTTCCGGAATGGCATGCAGACCTGGATCTTGCCGACATTATAAGAAAACATGCCACAAGGGCGATGACAACGAAAAACTCGACCAGAGCATTTGACAATACGGGACTTTGGAATGTTATAGTATGATCCTGCGAAAGTCAACGCGAACGTTCCACGGTCCTGGCCGTTGACGGTCTGAATATTTCACCGCACAATATCTCAAGCATTCCCTCTATATCTGTAAATACTATGTGAAATCCGTGGCTTTCAAGCGAAAGTATCTTATTCGCCCTTGTTATAACTTTGTGCAGGTCTGCTTGCCCACAGATGACCGGGCTTCCGGAGGAACTCAGGTAAGGGCATTTCACAAACTCCGCGGTAACGGGAAATATGTTCTGTATCAGAAAAGCCTTTTCGCAGCCCAGCACATACCCGAATACGATAGTATCGCAGACGCCCCTTTTTTTCAGTTTATTTATGTATATCTTCATATATTTTTCTACCTTTGATGA
>SAAM01000706.1 GCA_009929415.1 Clostridia bacterium
AATGTTCATCTCTTCAAAGAATGTCTTCTTGAAGATTCCTGCAGTAAGAAGGTATATGCTTGTTCCGACTATTATTCCGAAGTTCTGTACTGATACTGCATTTTCGAAGAAAGGCTGAAGGAATCCGTCCGGCTTCATCTTTCCAAATGCTGCAAGAGAATCCGCTGAAACGCCAGTCATCATGAGCGCCTTTCCAAACCAGATTCCGTATGGAGTAGATGCTCCCCAGCCTGACTTTGTAACTCCCATAAGTATGGTAAAGAGGATAGCGATGATAACTGCGCCCTGCTTCATAGTCCACGGCTTTATGAATATCCTGTCATATGGCTTCTCGCTTGACTGAGCGTAATCATCTGATGCTGCGACTGCAAGCTGTGCCTGAATTTTTTCCATAGGAGTGCCTATGAATGTCTTGCTTCTCTTACGGCTGTTTTCATATGCATGTGCAGCAGCAACCACTATTGCACAAAATACTGCAGTCAGCACAAGTGCTCCCAGGTAGCCTTCAAGGCCGTCCCATTTGAAAAGGTCAGGAAGGAAAACTCCACCCGCCATCTGCTCTCCCACTGGAGAAGTGAACCAGGATTCTTTGACCCATGAAGCTGAATTCTGAACAGGGAATCCAAGGAATACTCCCATTCCAAAGAATATCAGTGTGGTAAGCGCTCTTGGCAGTCCTGTTATAAGGTCTGTGAGCACTCCTGATGCACAGCATGATGAAAATGACATACCAAATCCAAACAGGATTCCTCCAAGTATAAGACCCATGTTTATAGGGTTGATCCACAGACCGTAAACAGTCACGTCCTGCTTGAAGAAAAATGCAACGGATGCAAGACATGATATGAAGAACATGAACATAAGCGTTCTCATCAGCTTTGTAGAGCCTGTTCTGTACGCTCTGTTAACACTTCCGGCAAATCCCATGTAAGCTCTTGTGAGCGTGTATCCAAGTCCGCATCCCATTACCAGCCTGAAAAACAGCATGTCTGTCTTCAGCAGGTTCTTTCCCAATATCAGGGCTGCCAGAATGAGGACAAACCCTAAAACTCTCTCTATATTTTTCAATTTCGTCTCCTCCACGTTTCGATGAATTTTATTTTTAGTTGAAGTTGTATTCTGTTACTATCTTGCTTCTGCCTGTTATCTGATC
>SAAM01000707.1 GCA_009929415.1 Clostridia bacterium
GAGCGTGAATGCTGACAATCTCAAGGCTCACGAGAGAGATGTGTACAAGGCCGTATTAAGCCGCTTTCTGGCAAACTTCGCATCAGAAAAAACCATTGTAGAAGAGACCCGCATAATTATAAAGACTGTTGCAGACAATCGAGAATATATAGTGGAGCTCAAAGGAAATTCCATAAAAAAAGAAGGCTTCTACAGATATGAGAAGCCGGATTCAAAGGAAAAGCTCCTTCCCCAGTTTGAAAAAGGAGAAATCGTAGACGCAAAGTTCGTTGAGGCTATTCGGGAGACCAGCCCTCCAAAGCTGCTCACGATGGTTGAAATGAACAACTATCTCAAGAATCCGTTTCGGGAGGAGATAAAGAATCTCAAGAATTCTACTGCAGAGGATACTGACAGCGCAGACGAATATGAAGAAACCCGGGAGGATGACGACAGGGACTATGCACAGATGCTAAAAGGTATTGAGATAGGAACGGTTGCGACAAGGGACAACATAATCTCCAATGCGGTGAGATATGGCTATATAACTGAAAAGAAGACTGTGCTGGACATTACTGAAAAGGGAATATACCTGGTCCAGGCACTCGAACAGCTCAGCATTGACATGTCAAAGGAAAAGACTGTTGAGACCTCGATAATACTTAAGGACATCTACAGAAAAGACATGACTGTAAATGAAGCAGTCAAAAGGACATCAGACTATTTCAGTGAGATAATAGGACGCAGGGCAAGCATAACAAAGATAAAAAAAACGCATGAAGGCAGGAAAAAGGCAGATAAGGATACAAGAGAAGTCATAGGGACATGCCCGAGATGCGGAAGAAATATATTCGAGAATTCAAAGTCATACTACTGTGAAGGCTACAGAGAAGATCCTCCGTGCAGATTTTCGCTCTGGAAGGAAGACCGGTTTTTCACATCAAAAGGCATGACGGTCACAAAGCCTATGGCAAAATGCCTCATAGAAGGCAAAGTGATAGCGCTGAGAGGGCTTGCCGGAAGTGACGGAAAAAGCTATGGAATCCTTGTGAGGATAAGGGACCTGCAGGATGAGCGCATAACGTTTGAGATGCAGCGCGAAGAAATCGAATCATAAACGAAAAAACAAAAGAAAATATAAAAAGAACTGAGAAGATATCATTTCTATGATACA
>SAAM01000708.1 GCA_009929415.1 Clostridia bacterium
AAAGCCATCCTGCATTACAACACCGCATTTTTCTCTCCAGCGTTCCATACTGAGCGAAAACAAATTGTTTTCTCCATACTTTATGCTGCCCTCCTGCGGTGTATAAAAACCCAGCAGAAGTTTGACCAGGGTTGTCTTACCACTGCCACTAGTACCAACTATTGCTGTCACCTTACCACTTGGAATAGTGAGGTTTATATCTTTCAAAACCATTGGAGATCCTGCACCTTCATATTTAAAAGAGAGGTTATCTATCGAGATAGATTTGCCTTTAGGGATAAATGCTATATGATTGTCACTGTCCTTCTCCTCTTCTTTTTTATCATGAATTTCTGCAAGTCTCTCCAGGGATATTTTAGCATCCTGAGATGCCTTAAGAAATGAAATTACCTGCAAAAGAGGAGCGTTCAGCTGACCATTTATAAACTGCACTGAAAGCATCATACCGAGAGTAAGTTCCCCATTGAGCACAGAGCCGGCAGCAAAAACGGTAATGAGAATGTTCTTTAACTGATTGATAAGTGTGGCACCGGCCTCCTGGTATTGCCCTAGGGCAAGCCCCTTAATATTAAGTCTGTACAGACGTGCCTGTATCCTCTCCCACTCCCATCTTTTCTGGCGTTCACAACTGTTCAGCTTTATCTCCTGCATTCCGGTGATAAGCTGTATTACAGAGTTTTGATTAGCTGCATTTTGTGTAAACGCCTTATTGTCCAACTCCCTCCTTTTCTTCATAAAAAGCATCACCCATAATATATAAGCTGCGGAGGCGACAATAAAAATTAAAAATATTACAGGACTGTAGTATAATAATACCGCTCCGAAAATCAGGATATTGAACAGCGAGAACAGGACACTCAGAGAGGAACCTGTAAGGAAATTCTGAATACGTTTATGATCGTCTATCCTCTGGAGAAGGTCACCTGTCATTCTTGTGTCAAAAAAGCCTATGGGAAGTTTCATCAGTTTTGTGAGAAAATCCGATATAAGCGAAATATTTATCCGCGTACCCATATGCAACAATATCCACCCCCTGATAAACTCGACTGAAGCCATGCTTATGGCAAGCATGAGCTGAGCAATAAGTACAAGCCAGATAAAGCCTATATCTTGTGTACCTATACCTATATCTACTATACTCTGTGTAAGGAA
>SAAM01000709.1 GCA_009929415.1 Clostridia bacterium
TTCAAACGTGGCAGGTATAGGCAACGGTGCCAGAAATGGCGTTTTGCTCAAAGGCAGCGAAGTCATCCAGTATTTCAGCAAGGTAGACACAATAGTATTTGACAAGACGGGCACACTTACCATAGGAAGCCCTGAAGTGGCTGAAATGCAGACTTACAGAGATAAAGACAAAGAAGATGAGGACGAAGTGTCAGCCTATATGGCAAGCATCGAAAGAGAATCAGACCATCCTCTCGCCAAAGCCATAGTGCAGCATCTGGGTGATGTAAGAAGATATGCCGTTGAAGGCACTGATGTCGTAAAAGGCGGAGGAATCGTAGCGAACGTAGACGGACATCGTGTAGCAGTTGGAAACATGGCGCTTATGGAGCAGGAACAGGTTCACATAAGCGAAAAAGCCCGTGAAGCTGCTGCAAGGCTTGAAAAAAATGGAAATTCAATTGTTTTCACATCGGTAGACGGGGAACTCAGAATCCTTACAGGAATCCGTGACAGGATACGCCCGGGCGTAAAAGAAGACCTTCATAAGCTGAAAAAGCTTGGGGTCAGAAATCTGGTGCTCCTTTCAGGGGATAATCAGGGAACAGTAGATCTGGTAGCTAAGGAGCTTGGACTGACAGAGGCCCATGGTCACATGCTTCCTGAGGACAAATCCAGGTATATTGAAAAATTACAATCTGAGAATAAAATAGTGGCATTCGTAGGCGATGGAGTTAACGACAGCCCTTCGCTGGCCCTTGCAGAAATAGGGATTGCGATGGGAAGCGGTACTGATGTAGCCATTGAGACCTCAGACGTAGTGCTCATGAACTCAAACTTCAGCAGACTGCCTCATGCACTGGGGCTGGCAAAGGCTACAGCATATAACATGCACCAGAACATATTCATCGCAGTGGGAGTCGTAGTGTTCCTGCTTGCCAATGTATTTTTCAGTGAATGGATGAATATGTCTATAGGTATGCTGGTGCACGAGGCAAGCATACTGGTAGTAATACTGAATGGCATGAGGCTGCTGCGATACAGATTGAAATAGAAACAGAAACAGAAACAGAAAAGTCCAGCTAAGAAATGTCAATAGTAGAATATGAAAATGATTGATATTTTCAAAGCTAAAAAAGAGTAACTTTAATAAGCCTTTTGAATAACTGTCA
>SAAM01000710.1 GCA_009929415.1 Clostridia bacterium
TTTGTAGAGGAGATGAAGGAGGAGATATCATACTACGAAAAGTATAAAGATTACTACAGTTACACATTCTTTATCGGGAGGAAGTATTGATATGGAACAGGTATTTAAACCCGATGGATTCGAGAGAGGAAGGGTAATCGCTGAGCATAAAGAGCTTTACATAGTCAAGACAGACTTTGGAGAGATTGAGGCTGAAGTTACAGGGAACATGCGTTTCACAGCAACAGGCAGGGAGGATTTCCCTGCCGTTGGTGACTGGGTTGCCTTGAAAATCTACGAAAACTCCTTTGGAATAATTCACAGCATATTGCCAAGGTCTTCCTGCATTAAAAGGGAGTCATCCGGAAAGCAAAGTGAAGTGCAGATAATCGGTGCCAATATAGATTATGCACTGCTTGTACAGGCAGTCGACCGGGACTTCAACCTCAACAGACTGGAGCGATATCTCATAATATGCAATGAGTCAAAAGTCTCACCAATTATTGTGATGACAAAGACGGATACAATCTCTGATATTTCAGTGGAAGAGATCCGGCAGAGAATATGTGACAGGATAACCGATGTTCCGGTTGTTTTTATAAGCAATGAGACCAGGAAAGGTTATCCGGAACTTCTTACTCTCATAAAAGAGGGGAAAACCTATTGTCTGCTCGGCTCTTCCGGTGTCGGCAAATCAACACTGATAAACAATCTGACTGGAAGAGAGCTGATGAAGACCGGAGAGATAGGTTCTCAGACGAACAAGGGGCGACATACAACCACACACAGAGAGCTGTTTTTTCTTGAAAACGGGGCTGTTCTTATAGATAATCCCGGAATGAGAGAGGTAGGAATAGCTAACTCCTCTGCAGGAATGGAAACCACATTCGACACAATTTACCATTTGGCTAGGGGGTGCCGCTACACTGACTGTACCCACACCAATGAGTCAGGGTGCAAGGTATTAAACGCCCTTTCAAAAGGTGATCTGAATGTGGAGTTATATAATAATTATATGAAAATGGAAAAGGAGAGAAGTTTCTTTGAGTTGTCTGAATTAGAGAAGAGAAAGAGAGACAGATCCTTCGGAATGATGTTAAAAAACTATAAAAAGGAGCATAGAAAGAAATAAATACCTAATTTTGTCGCGATAATTCTGCCGGTTTCCATA
>SAAM01000711.1 GCA_009929415.1 Clostridia bacterium
TACCAAGGACAAATTGTCAGAATTAAAATATAGTTTCGTTATTTCTCCAAAGGAGGATTGAATTTTAAAAATTTCCTCAAAGTTTAAATTTAGTAATAAAGTTATAATAATTCTTATTACTCCACCATGTGTAACTATTAATAAATTATCATTTTCTGGATTCCGGATTTTTTCTGTCAGGAAATCGTTTACTCTTGAAACCATCTGAATCAGAGATTCTCCATTGGGGCATGGCATATCTTTCCACCTTGCAAACCAGAGTTCACCATAGGCTGTTTTATATATCTCCTCCCAACTGCTCCCCTCCCAATCCCCAAAGTCTAATTCTGATAAGCGCCAATCACTGATCACCTCCTTACCTCCTGAGAGGTCACAGGCCAGCCTGTGGCATCTTGACAGGGGACTTGTGTATATAATATCAAAAGTTGAATCATCTATTTTTTCAATTATTGAATTTCTGTCAATTTCATAATTTTCAGACAATTTTACATCAGAACGGCCATAACATATGCCGGGATCAACCATAACGGAAGTATGGCGTATGAGAATGAGATTCACAGGGAGAAATGTATATATAAAAGATATCCAAGATAAAATGAAATCTCACACAACTGTTGGATTGCTCCTAGTACATCTCCGGTATACCCTCCGATACGGCGTTTCGTATACGAAGAGAATGCCATGAATACTATCAGGCAAATAACGAAAATGTAGATTATTGATACAATTGGAAGCAACAGGAGAGGAGCGAGACCGAAAAAGGCAGCAACCCAGAATGAACAGCCAGATGCCTTGTGTCCGACAGGCTTTGCTTTACTCTGTCCGACAGGGCGAACATATGATTGAATATAAAGCATGCAGACAGGCCAGAAACGGCTGAAGGCATGACCACTAATCAGGATTAGAGGTATTACAGCTACGGGAATGGAAGATAATGAGTAAAATTTCGTCAACAACATCATTAGAAGGCCAGTAGCTCCGTATGTGCCAATCCTGCTGTCTTTCATGATTTCCAGCACTTTCTCTTTTGTATAGCCGCCACCGAAACCGTCGCATGTATCTGCAAACCCGTCTTCGTGAAAAGCTCCAGTAACGAGTATTGTTGCAACCATACTTAAAATGACAGCTAAATTTTCCGGCAGGAAAAGA
>SAAM01000712.1 GCA_009929415.1 Clostridia bacterium
CGCAGAGGCTGGCACTTTGACTTCGGCGGTGAATACTACGAATATTTCATGACGAAATCATGGTACAAGCCTGATGGAGATATCTCATCTCCGGCGCAGGCTGCATCCGCGTTCACGGAAATAGAAAACGTAAATCTTGCGACAATAGTAAAATACAGGGATTCACTCAGCTGATCCGAATATTTCAAAAATTAAAAAGCAAAGTTCAGGGATATATCAGCATCCATGACTTTGCTTTTTTGATAAATAAATCCTGACAGTAGAGGTTTTCAATACATAGAAAAACTCCTATCCCTGGAATACTTTCAGTCTTACCCCTGATTTGGTAAGTGGTTTTGACACCACATAGGCTATGACGAAGTCAACCAGGCTGTGTATGAATGTCCCAATGAATACAAGCAGTATCACCGATCTGAGGAATCCATTCTCATAGAATTTTTCCGAAACATTGCCTCCAAAATAAAATGTTGTAACAACCAGAAATTCTGCAAATGCATGTATAAGCGACGTAACAACTGCAAACACTCCAGCCTTTGTCACCGTGTTAATATTGTATCTTGTAAGCCACAGCGCTCCGGCGGTCGCAAAAACAACATGTGAAAGCGCCCTCATTACTATTATCACCGGGAGCCCGCTCATAAGGAATCCGATAGTAGTACCAAGCGCCACCGCAAAGGCTACCAGCGGTGATATGAACATCGCAATAAAAACAGGCACATGGCTGGCAAGCGTGAACGAAGCCGGCTCCAGCACTATCTTTGGCATAAACATAGGTATGATGATTCCAGTAGCACACAGAAGGCCCGCCATTACTATGCTTTCCGTGCTTCTCGATCTTGTAGCAGTTCTCATCTCAAATCTCCTTGAATAAGTATTGTCAGGTGTCTTTACACCCGCAAATACATATTACTCCCTGGAAGCTGTCTTGTCAAGTCCGATTTTTTCTTCAATGAAAATCCCCTGCTTCCTCAGATCTTCTACTATCCTTTCGTAGCACTGTTCATCAGGGCACAGTATCGTATGAAAATGCACTCCGTCGGTAAGCTCTGCAAGAGGCGCTGCATTGCTCTCTCTAAGGTTTTTCAGAAATTCCTCGCAGTCATATCTTGAGGAAAGATTAAGATTGAGCTGGATCTGTCCATAGACGCT
>SAAM01000116.1 GCA_009929415.1 Clostridia bacterium
CAGTCGGGGAGGGTACCGCCCTTAGAGCCTGGAGAATCTTGCTTCATCAGAAGCATTGACCAGGAAGCCCCCACTTCTTAAGTGGTGGGTAGTTCACAATGTATAATTTATAATTAGAATTTTCATTTTTGAGTTTATTTTTCTCAATAAGGGTATAATCCTAATAAGTATTTATTTTATATATTGCATTGGAGGATCATATGAAAATATACACAAAGACAGGCGACAGAGGCGAGACCTCTCTATATGATGGCACAAGAGTAAGAAAGGATTCCGTACGTGTGGAGGCTTATGGAACAGTTGATGAGCTGAATTCAACTATAGGCCATGCACGAAATTTCATAGGAGATCAGGATATAAGCGAGAGGCTTTTTAAGATCCAGAAGAAGCTGTTCTTTGTCGCTGGCGAGCTTGCTACCTCCCAGAACGGGGAATTCAAGCTTTCTGTTACGGAAGAAGATATAGCAGCGCTCGAGAGATGGATTGATGAAATCCTGGCAAAAATAGATAAGGTGAACGCCTTTATAATCCCTGGAAGCTCAAAGGCATCTTCTTCGCTTCATGTTGCTAGGACTGTATGCAGAAGGGCTGAAAGAAGGATTCTTGCTCTGGATGCTGAAACTGAGGTAAATCCGGTTCTGATCAAGTTCGTCAACAGGCTTTCCGATACGCTCTATGCATTTGCAAGATATCTTGAGAGCGAGCTGGTGCTTGTAAATTTTGAAGAAATGGCAAAGGAAAAGCTTTAAAAAAAATCGCATAAAAAGGATCCTATAAAGCGAGGGCGGCTCATAACAGAGTCCAGCCCTCGCTTCGTTTCATATCAAGATGTTATATATCCAGATCTGTTTTTTCAATGAAAAGCTCAAGGATCTTCTTGAGTCCCTTTTCATCTTCAGTATCAAATGTGGCTTTTTCAAAGCTGTCTATATCAAGCACTCCCAGTAGTTTCTCATCCTTAAATAGTGGAATTACGATCTCTGAGTTGCTCGCGCTGTCACAAGCGATATGCCCCGGGAACTGATGCACGTCCTCCACTATCTGAGTGATATTCTCGGCGGCGGCAGTTCCGCATACGCCTCTTCCCATAGCGATCCTTGTACATGCAACTTTTCCATTGAAAGGCCCTAGCACTAGCTCATCATTCTTGTACAGGTAGAATCCTGCCCAGTTTATGTTGCTGAGATTGAAATACAGCAGGGATGAAAGGTTTCCCATGTTTGCCAGCATGTCTCTTTCGTCGTAAAAAAGCCCTTCTGCCATCTGATAAAGCTGCTCATATATTTTTTCTTTCGGCTGATCTTTGAATATCTCTGAAAAATTAAAGCTCATGGTATTCTCCTTTTATATTGTTAGTCCTTAAGTGTATCAAAGCTTACATGGCAGTAGCCCCCAGGGTTCTTGTCAAGGTATGCCTGATGATATTCTTCTGCCTCATAAAAGCACTTCAGCTTTTCAACTTCTGTCACTATAGGATTTTTGTAATTCTGGCGCTTGCTTTCAATCATTCTCTCTATAATCTCTTTTTCGCTTTCATCCAGATAATATATCCCGTTTCTGTACTGTGTACCTGTATCATGCGACTGCCTGTCCTTCTGAGTAGGGTCTACTATCATGAAGAACCTCTCGACTATATCTTCCAGGCTGAGTATGGTGCTGTCATATACGATTTTTACTGTCTCGGCATGACCGGTAGCGCCTGTGCATACTTCTTCATATGTCGGGTTTTCCTTTGTTCCGTTGGCATATCCGCTGATTGATTCCTTAACACCCAGAATCCTTGAATAATATGCCTGTACTCCCCAGAAGCATCCTCCTGCGATATATATCTCCTTTAGATTTTCTTCCCTGAATGCAATCCCTGTGTTTGGGTTCTGTGGTAATAATGATTTCATGTTTACCTCCTCATTCATAAATTTAAAGAAACCCGCAGCGGAGTGCTGCGAGTTAAGTATATTCTTTACATTTTTCAAAAAACTCCTTATCCAAAAAGAGTAAGCAGAACTCCGGCCGCTACCGCCGAGCCTATAACTCCGGCTACGTTTGGTCCCATTGCATGCATGAGAAGGAAGTTTGACGGATTATATTCTCTTCCGACTTTATTTGATACTCTTGCTGCCATAGGTACTGCAGAAACTCCTGCAGATCCTATAAGTGGATTTATAGGGTCTCCTTTTGAAAGCTTGTTCATAATTTTCGCTATTATGACTCCCGCCGCGGTTCCAATTCCAAATGCAATTACTCCAAGAACTACTATTTTTATAGTTTCCATCTTAAGGAATGTTTCAGCATTTGCAGTCGCTCCAACTGAAACTCCAAGAAGTATGGTTACTATGTTTATAAGTTCATTTGTGGCCGTCTTGCTAAGCCTGTCTGTAACTCCACTCTCCTTGAAAAGGTTTCCAAGCATCAGCATTCCTACAAGAGTAGCTGCTGCTGGAAGTATAAGTGATACTATTATCGTAACTGCTATTGGGAAAACAATTTTCTCTTTTTTGCTGACAGTACGAAGTTGTTTCATGGTTATCTTTCTTTCTTCTTCGGTAGTAAGAAGTTTCATTATCGGCGGCTGTATAACCGGTACAAGCGCCATGTATGAATACGCTGCAACTGCTATGGGTCCAAGCAGATGTGGCGCCAGCTTTGACGTAAGTAAAATTGCGGTTGGCCCGTCAGCTCCACCGATTATTCCAATTGAAGCTGCTTCCTGTGCTGTAAATCCAAGAATTATAGCTCCAAAGAAAGTAAAGAATATCCCAAACTGAGCCGCTGCTCCAAGAAGAAGACTCTTTGGATTTGCGATAAGTGGAGAAAAATCTGTCATTGCTCCTACTCCGAGGAATATAAGCGGAGGGAAGATTCCCAGTTTAGCACCTAATGAAAGATAATAAATCAGACCTCCGGGTGTTTCTGTTTTCATGCTTGCAATCATTTTACCCTGCTCTGCCAGCTCCATCTGTTTTACTGCCTCATTCATGTTTTCAGGCTGATGAAGAGAGAGTATCGTATCAGGCAGTCCCATTACCTCTGCGAGTGGAAGGTTCGCCAGAAGCATACCAAATGCAATAGGAATGAGCAGAAGCGGCTCAAATCCTTTTGCAATAGCAAGGTAAAGTAATACACAAGCCACGCCTATCATTATAGCTTCTCCACCCGTGATATTTGCAATACCAGTAGATGAAATAAAGTCTAATATCAACTGACTCATGTGTTCCTCCTATTTTCTATTTAGCCTATAACAACTAATACGTCTGCTGTATTAACTGATGCGCCTTTGGTAACGTTAACAGATTTTACGGTTCCATCGCATGGAGCAGGAAGCTCATTTTCCATCTTCATTGCTTCAAGAATAACGCAAACCTGACCAGATTTGACTACATCGCCTTCTTTGACCATGATGTCAAGCACTGTTCCCGGCATCGGAGCTGCAACAGTTCCTGCGCCTGAAACAGCAACAGGCGCTGCCTTTGGAGCAGGTGCCGCTGTTGGAGCTGCAGGTGCAGGTGCAGGCGCTGCTGCCGGTCTTTGAACCGCAGGTGCAACTGGCTGAACGCCATCTTTTATCTCTTCTACTTCTACTTCATATGAGTTTCCGTTTACCTTAACATTGAATTTCTTAATCATTATATGTCCCTCCGAATTATCTATAATCTACTGTTCAACTGTTCAAGCATTCCTGCATTTGCCCATGAGCTCATACCGTTTCTTGCGATGCTCCTTATTACGATATTTGTATCTCCAGAAGCATAGTATGTTGCTATGGCTGCCATTACAGCGGCGATTTCTTCATTATCATTTTTAGCTTTGCAGGATTCTGATATTTGGGGTATCTCTTCTGACTTAGCTACCTTTACATCATCTTCTTTGATTTTCTTAGGCTTTTCTGAAAGTGATGATGTCATAAGCTTTATCGCATACATTATTATCATAAGGACTACGAAAACTATCATCATTGAGAACAATGTCACAACAAGGCCTCCCAGCATTTTTTCTGCCATGGACATTGAAGAAACATCAGAAGCCATTTGAGTTATCAATTCATTCATTATTATAATCTCCTGTTCTTACAGTGGAATATTTCCATGTTTTTTAGAAGGTCTCTGTTCTCTCTTCGTGCTTAGCATTTCGAGCGCATCAATAAGTCTTACCCTTGAATGTGATGGCTCTATTACATCATCTACATATCCTCTTTCTGCTGCCTTGTATGGCGTTGCAAACTCGTCCTTGTAGTCCTGTATCATCTTCGCTCGTGTTTCTACAGGGTTTTCTGAAGCTTCAATCTCCTTACGGAATATTATGTTTGCTGCTCCATCTGGTCCCATTACTGCTATCTCTGCTGTAGGCCATGCAAATACCATGTCAGCGCCAAGCTCCTTTGAACACATAGCTATATATGATCCGCCATATGCCTTTCTTGTGATCAGCGTGATTTTGGGAACTGTAGCCTCGCTGTAAGCATAAAGCATTTTTGCTCCATGTCTTATGATTCCGCCGTATTCCTGTGATGTACCCGGAAGGAATCCTGGTACGTCTTCTATGTTTATTACCGGTATATTATATGAATCGCAGGTTCTTATGAATCTTGCAGCCTTGTCTGAAGCGTTTATGTCAAGGGCTCCAGCCATTATCTTCGGCTGATTCGCTATTATTCCTACGGTCTGTCCGTTAAGTCTCGCATAACCTGTAACTATGTTCATAGCGTATAATTCCTGATATTCCATGAAATCGCCATTGTCAACGATTTCTCTTATTATATTCTTCACATCATATGCCTTGTTCGGACTCTCTGGTATTATCTCGTTAAGTAGATCTGATACTCTGTTTGGATCATCAGTACAGTCATATACAGGTGATTTTTCAAGATTGTTGGAAGGAAGGAATGAAAGCAGCCTTCTTACTTCCATTATCGCTGCTTCATCATCTGATGACTTGTAATGCGCCACTCCTGATATGGAGTTATGTGTAAGTGCTCCGCCAAGTGCCTCTGAAGTTACTTCTTCTCCTGTTACCGCTTTTATTACCTGTGGTCCGGTTATGAACATCTGGCTCGTCTTCTCAACCATGAATATGAAATCTGTTATCGCCGGTGAATATACCGCTCCGCCTGCACATGGTCCCATTATCACTGATATCTGAGGGATTACGCCTGATGATATTGTATTTCTGTAGAATATCGCGCCATAACCTTTGAGGGCATCTACAGCTTCCTGTATCCTCGCTCCTCCCGAGTCGTTCATTCCTACACATGGAGCTCCCATTTTCAGAGCAAGATCCATTACTTTACAGATTTTTCCTGCATGCATCTCGCCAAGAGATCCACCTACTACGGTAAAGTCCTGTGCATATGCATATACAAGCCTGCCGTCAACTTTTCCGTATCCGGTAACTACACCTTCTGCAGGGGCATCTGTGTCTGCCATGTCGAAGTTTGTACATCTGTGCTTTACAAATGCATCCAGCTCTACAAATGTGTCTTTGTCAAACAGCATTGTGATTCTTTCTCTTGCCGTCATTTTTCCTGATGCATGCTGTTTTTCAACTCTTTTTTTCCCGCCTGCCTCTTCTATTTTTGCTCTTTTTTCTAACAACTGCGTTAATTTGTCAGCCATTTCTTCCTCCCGTTAAACTCTTTCACTCAGTTCAAGTAATATTCCGTCTGTCGATTTTGGATGACAGAATGCTATTTTTGCTCCACCTGCGCCATATCTCGGTGTTTCATCGATCATCTTGCAGCCTTTGGCCTTCATCTCTTCGATGGCTTCTTCGATGTTGTCTACTCTCAGTGCTATATGCTGCACTCCGCCTCTGCCACCGTTTTTCTCGATGAATTTCGCTATAGGTCCATCTTCATGTGTGGATTCAAGAAATTCAAGCTCTGTATCTCCAACCGGGAAAAAAGCCACTCTTACCTTTTGCTCTTCCACTACCTCTGTTCCTTCACATTTTATGTTCAGCACATCTTCATAAAACTTAATCGTCTCATCCAGATTGTTTACTGCTATGCCTATGTGATCTACTCTGTTTACGTTCATCTTTTCTCCTTTCAGACAAATCAATTCTACTGTGCAAATATATTCTTATACAGCTG
>SAAM01000007.1 GCA_009929415.1 Clostridia bacterium
ATTCTTCCGGATATGGCGTGGCGTCCGCCTCATATAATTCATACATATGCCTATTGCACCCGTACAGTCCCTGTTGCAGATTTTAATGCGTATGTCCTAGTTGCTTCAATGGCTTGTTCGCGTTTGCGCTTGACTTCAGTATATGTTTTCGCATACACTGACCCATAGATGGCTTTGCCAGCAGCATTTCTTGCTTTTATGAAGCGCCCTTCCCATCTGCCATTTTTTCGTTTCCAAATACTTTCGCCTCGTTTTGACATAGTAGTTCTCCTTTCTTTGATGCCTTATTGGCATACGTAGCTAATTGTATTGCATGACTGTGACCATAACTTTGACTACGATTACGATCAAACGCACGGCGGGTACGGCATTAATCAGTATCGTACCCGCCGTTTTTCGCTTTTTTTAAAATTTGTTGTATAAACATGCCAAAAGTGGTATCATAGTGTCATATTCAATCGGAAACATGTCGTTATGACCGGTTGAAGGGCATCACAAAGTAATTAGCTTTGTGGTTTTTGGCTCTATTACATAAGGGAGGACACAATGTCCAAATTGCACACCGGTTTCATTATCAATCTCAAGCCCGGCTTGAGCAATAGAAAGGAGGTCTCCATGTGAACAAACTGAGTGACGACGATAAAGAGAAATACTGCGTTCAGTTGGGCCAGCACTTAAAACAACTAAGGGCCATCTCCGGATGTACGCAAGAAGAACTTGCCAACCTAAGCGGTATATCGAAGGAACGACTATCTCGCATAGAAAATGGCGCATTTACGATGAAGTGGTCCCAATTCACGTCGCTTGTGTTTGTGTTTTCAATGAACTCAAATACAAAAGAGTATTTGTTCGCATCAAAAATATTTACGCCTAAACTGCTCCAGTTTTATCAGCGCAAAGATCTCAATATTCCTCCTGATGCTATGGTTCCCATTGCAGACGCTTTAATGCAGGAGTTCATGACGGATTTCAAGATTTACAGTTCTCTAAGCACTGATATGGACTCTCAATAAGACAACAAAACGGGGCAAAAAGCCTGTCTAAAAAAACAAAGGAGATCATTGAAATGGCAGATTTTTCTCGAAGATTACCGGTATACTTGCTGCTTGACTGTTCTGGCTCAATGATGGGTGAACCAATTGAGGCTGTCCGTCAAGGAGTAAAAGCACTTCTTTCAGAGCTACGCGGAGACCCGCAAGCACTTGAGACGGCATATTTGTCAGTTATTACATTCGACAGTACTGCGCGCCAGATTACGCCGTTGACCGAACTCATGCAATTCAAAGAGCCAGAACTCAATGCAAGCGGTGCTACAGCTCTTGGCGGGGCACTTAAAGTATTGATGGATTGCGTAAAAAGTGAAGTCCGTAAGTCAACGGATACTCAAAAGGGCGACTGGCGTCCCCTCGTCTTTATTCTCACTGATGGTTCGCCGACCGACATTGAATCATTCAATCAGGCCGCACAGGAACTGAAGACCGTAAAGATCGCAAACATTATTGCATGTGCAGCTGGATCCAATGCGGATACATCCTATTTGAAGCAGATTACGGAAAGCGTTCTTATGATGAACACCCTTTCCGCTGGCGACATGGCTCAATTCTTTGCATGGGTATCCGGTTCTATAAAAATGTCGTCAAAGAGCCTTGATGCGAAACCCGGTGGAGCAATTGAGCTTCCGCCTCCTCCGCAGGGCTTTGTCGTTGTGCCTTGATTGGTCAAAAGGAAAGCTTGCGTTGAAGGAGGATGAAGAATGGCAACCCCAAATGAAGGCAGCCCTTTTATTTTGACCGATGTTGAAAACGTCGATATTATTGGTACTCAAAAAAATGGCATTCATCCTTCGAATGACGAGATAGTCGAGCAATCTCAGGAACTTCAGGAAAACGGAGCGTTAACAACACCGGATAACTCCGCCGCCGGAACAGTACAAGCAACTGAGGTTTCAAGTGCCGCAACCGGAATAGCACAACCAGGAACTGCGCTAACTGATGCAAAACACGAGAACGATTCCGAACAAAAGTCGGAGGTAAAACAGCCGGCTGCTATTCAAGTTGTAGTTGAGAAAAAAGCTGATGCAGATATACCAGCGATACCTACTCCAGTGAAAGCTCTCAGCAATGAGGAGGTTACAGGTCACACAGCTGCTCTCTGGAAATATCTCCCCATTCCAGTTGATGAACCAGATCCTACGCCAGAATACATCAACGGAGTAGTTAAGTTCCCCGGAAGCCTAGTTATTGGTGCGCGAGTACGTGGAAAGAAACACAAACACGAAGGCACTAACTGCGACGATTGGTATGAAGTTGCCAACTATGAGAAGATTACATTCGTTGCAGTTTCAGACGGAGCCGGGTCAAAGAAGTTTTCTCGAATTGGGGCCAAAGAATCATGCAAGGCTTCTATCGGATACTTGGTAAAGACTGTCGAAAAACTGTTTACAGACAAGCCGGAAATGCGTTCAAGTCTGTCTCTTGAGCTCTCGGATAAAAAGTGCATGGAAGCTTGCGGGATTCTTGCAGGAGTAGTACAGCAGTCCGTAATCAAAGCCTACGAAGCAGTCGAAGCCGCGTATTACTCAAGATCGGTTGACCCGACCTATTCGGCAGCGTTAGGCAGAAGCCTTCAGTTTAAGGACCTTTCAGGAACACTATTGATTACCGTGTTAATACCAGTCAGCGAGTTTAGCAAGGAGTATCTGGTAATAACGTGTCAAATCGGCGATGGGATGATTGCTCTTCTTAATACTGAAGGCGAGTTCACTAACTCGCTTAAACTGATGGGTGTTCCAGATAGCGGTGATTTCTCGGGAGAGACTGATTTTCTGACCTCTGCGCAAATGAAGTCGCTGGAAACGCTCCAAAATCGAACGAAAATATCTCGATGCACAATCGATACGGTTTTTGTGATGAGCGATGGCGTTGCAGATGACTATTTTCCAAATGAAACTGAGATGCGGCGCTTGTACTTCGATCTTGTTGTCAATGACATCGTAGAAGGAAAAGAAAAACGTCTGACACTTGGCAGTTTGACCCCGGCGCAAATGAGATTGTTCAAGAGGATTCCGGATCCTCTTTCCTATCCTTGGGTAAACGACCAGAAAGTCCAAATTTCGCTTCAATACACAAAGCGAATTTGTGAATCTACAGGATTATCGCTTGAGGATTTATGGCGTGACAGTACTGCCCTTTCCTTGGCCAAACTGGAAGTGGAAGATATGGATAGAATTAAAGATCCAAGTGAACGTCTGAGAATATGGTTAGATAACTATGTGGAAAGAGGCTCATTTGATGACCGTACTTTGGTAGTAGTACAGCTATAGGGAGGTGTTGTAGTGAGTGGCATAGCTGAAGCCACCTTAATGGATGGCAGAAAAATTCAATATGTCATTAAAGACAACCCTCCGAGGGGTGGAATGAAATACACCTATTTCGCCCCCGACAAGTCATATGTTGTCCAGTTCTTTAATGATCCGAGCGTTGCAAATGACCCAAACCTACGAAAACGGGTTGATGCGATTATCGGCAAGTATAATCCGACGCTATCGGAGAGTCGTGGAGGAGCCAAAGGAAACAGCGAGACAATGGCAACGTATTTCGCGGGGAAATTTTGCTGGCCCACAGCGATTATCCAATACCCTGAATTTGGTATAGTCTGTCCCGCATATCCATCAAACTATTTTTTCCCGGAGAATGCCTCGCTTCTTCCTGAACTGAGTGCCGCACTTAAGGGAAAAGACAAAAAGAGCAGTTGGTTTACCTCCCGAAACAGACGTTTCTTGCAGCCTCAGGAGCTTGGGGATTTTCGATCGATGCTACAAATGTCCATATCCTTAGCGCGATCGATTCGCAGAATGCATCAGGCCGGATTAGCACATTCCGACCTGTCATGCAACAACGTTCTTATTGACCCCCGAAGTGGAAACTGTGTTGTGATTGACATCGATTCGCTCGTCGTTCCCGGATTGTTTCCTCCAGAGGTTGCCGGAACACGAGGGTACATTGCACCGGAAGTATTGGAAACCATGGTTCTGCCCTTTAACGATCCCGGTCGAAAGCTTCCCTGCACACATACAGACCTTCATGCGCTGCCGGTCCTCATATATGAATATTTGCTTCTCAGGCATCCCTTAATCGGGCCGAAATCATATTCGGATGATGCGGATATTGATGACTTCATGATAATGGGGCCGAAGGCACTGTTTATTGAGAACCCAAAGGATAGGAGCAACAGGCCACGAGATTTAAAGGTCACAATAAAGGATTTAGGCCCGATACTGGAGTCCCTCTTTATTCGAGCCTTTGTGGATGGATTACATGACCCAAATGAACGCCCGACCGCGATGGAATGGGAAAAAGGGTTGGTAAAAACATGGGACTTGCTTCATCCGTGCGAGAATCCCCAGTGTGCAGCCAAGTGGTTTGTTTTACATAATCCCCAAAAGCCGGTTTGCCCGTTTTGTGGGAAGAGGGTTAGTAGCGACAATGTTGTTCGCCTTCATCTCAAAAGTCAACTGAGAGGCAAAACCGGGCAGTGGGTCGATGCCGGAGAAGTCGATGTATACAATAATATGCCTCTTTTCAAATGGCATGTTTTCTCTGGCGTATTTCCTGATGAAAAGGCAGATAGAACCATGTTAGCCTATATCTGCAAATATCAGGGGCAATGGCTGTTCGTAAATCACGGCATTCAAGGCATGACTTCTCCCAACGGAAATCTTGTTCCAGTTGGACAAGCAGTACTCCTTAAGGATGGAGCTGTATTTCGAGCGTCTACAAATGAAAAAGGCTTATTGATTGAGGTTACATGCGGGAGGTAGGGGGCTAAAGGGATGAACGAGGAGAGCAAACAAAAGAGGCTGCCGCTATCTGTTGGAAAATCGCTGCTATATGTCGCGGTATTTTGGGCACTGACAGGACTGCTGTTTTATGGGCTTCAAAATCTCTGAATCAGTAAGTCTGTATGACCTGATACAGATGATTGTTAAGGCGCAGTAGATAAAGATGAAAGGAAACAAGAAGAGATGAAGACATTTGGCTTAACCGATGAACAGGTTATTGCATCGCGAGAAAAACACGGTGACAACCGAATGACGGAGCAAGCCACTGAGGGATTTTGGTCAAAGCTGAAAGATAATTTCGGCGATCCGATGATTAAGATCCTTTGCGTGGCGTTGATTATCAATGTTATTTTCGCATTCTTGGGACAAACGGAATGGTATGAATCTGTTGGAATTGCCATCGCCGTTTTGCTCGCGACGCTCGTATCAACATTCTCCGAATATAAGAATGAGAGCGCCTTCCAAAAACTGCAGGAAGAGGCATCGCAGATTAAATGTAAGGTGTTCCGAAACGGTGAGATCATTGAGATTTCCATTAACGATATCGTTGTCGACGACTGCATTATGCTTCAGTCCGGTGACAAGATACCAGCCGATGGGATTTTGGTTGATGGAACCATTCAGGTAGATCAATCAGTCCTGAACGGAGAAGCAAAGGAAGCCACGAAATTAGTCATGCCAGATGACTATGTGGATACCGACACTTCTATGGATTTTCTGAATAAATACAAGGTGTTTAGAGGTTCTGTCGTTTGCGCCGGAAATGCTGTTATGTGTGTATCGACCGTCGGTGATAAATCCGTATATGGACAGATAGCAAGCGAACTTCAGATTGAAGACGACAGAGATACACCGTTGAAACTCAAGCTTGGAAAACTGGCTAATCAAATCAGTAAATTTGGTTACATAGGTGGTATTGCAATAGCCGTTGCGTTCTTATTTCAGCGTATCGTAATGCACAATGGCTTTGACTTTGTGCAAATTGCAAGCTATTGCTCAAACTGGATGACCATCGTTAATGATGTCGTTGAGGCGGTTATGCTTGCAGTCATTATCATTGTCATGGCTGTCCCAGAAGGACTGCCGCTGATGATAGCGATTGTCTCCGCGCAAAACATGGGCAAAATGCTGAAGGATAACGTGCTCGTGCGAAAAATCTCTGGTATTGAGACCGCTGGAAGCCTTAACATCCTTTTCAGCGATAAAACTGGAACTATCACTAAGGGGCAGTTAGAAGCCGTCATTTTTGTGGACGGTAAAGGAAAAGAATATCGTTCATATGACGATGTCGTCGGTGAACTTGGACAAATATTGTCACTTAGTGTTCGACATAATACCAGCGCAGTGTTGACCGGTGAAGGCGCTTATATGCGTGTTATAGGCGGCAATGCAACTGAACGTGCCATCCTCAGCTTCGTATCCGGCAATAAGGAAACTGCTAATGTGAAAGTCACTGGTAGTATTCCGTTCAACAGCCAAAACAAGTATTCGGCAGCTCACATTGATGGGGATTACAACCTTTCCCTTGTTAAAGGCGCCCCGGAGAAAATACTGGATAGATGTAGGTTCTACTACGATGCAAACGGTCAAAAGCAGCCCCTTCAGCCAGATAATCCAGCTGTAACCGACAAAATCGATGAACTCGCTGGAAGAGCTATCAGAGTTCTCGCTCTGGCGACCTGTGAGCAGGATATCGGAGAGGATGCTCTTCCTGCTGGTGAGTGGACGCTTGTAGGCGTAATTGGAATTCGTGATGAAGTGCGCCCCGAATCCATTGACGCAATCAATCAAGTTATGAATGCAGGTGTTCAGGTCGTCATGATAACCGGCGATCGTAAGGATACTGCAATTGCTATCGCCAAGGAAGCCGGACTGGTTAAGTCGGAGAAAGATATAGTGCTTACTTCTGACGAGTTGGCTCAACTTAGCGACGATGAATTGAAAGCAAAACTACCGGAGATTCGTGTTGTTGCTCGAGCGTTGCCGAGCGATAAAAGTCGCTTTGTCCGTGTAGCACAGGAACTTAATCTTGTGGTCGGCATGACCGGAGACGGTGTCAATGATTCTCCTGCTCTAAAACGCGCAGATGTTGGCTTTGCCATGGGTGGAGGAACAGAAGTTGCGAAAGAAGCTAGCGAGATTGTAATTATGGACGACAATTTCAGTTCAATCGAAAAAGCTATTCTGTATGGACGCACCATTTTCAACAGCATACGAAAGTTCATCATTTTTCAGCTTACAATTAACGTTGCCGCCGTTCTGATCTCGTTTATATCTCCTTTGCTTGGTATTGAAAACCCTCTCTCCATTACACAGATTCTATGGGTGAACCTAGTAATGGATACTCTAGCTGCGTTGGCTTTTGGAGGCGAACCTGCTCTCCAAAGGTATATGCAAGAGAAGCCCAAAAGACGCGATGAGCACATCGTAAGCAAGTATATGTGGAGTTCGATACTCACGGGCGCTCTTTGGACATTTGCGCTTAGTTTAGTGTTTATCCTCTCAAAGCTTTCTCATGGATTCTTTAGAGTGGATGCCACCGATAAATATCTGCTAACCGGCTATTTTGCCTTCTTCATCTTTATTTCGGTATTTAACGCATTTAACGCACGTACCGAGAAGATGAACCTGTTCGACAACATAGGAAAAAACAAAGGATTTCTTCGCGTCATGGGGTTGATTGTGGTAGTTCAAATAATCATGACGTATTGCGGCGGGGTTATACTTAGATGCTTTGGGCTCAATGTAACTGAATGGGTATTTGTCTTGATTCTCGCAGTTACCATCATTCCGGTCGATCTGATCAGGAAGCTGATTATCGGTAAATCAAAGTAATCATGCAACATAAGTTGCTTGAATTAAAAAAAGGAGGACAATCTTATGGCTGTTAGTTTGTCAAAGGGACAAAAGGTAGATCTCACTAAGGGTAATCCTGGGCTATCCAAACTGGTGATCGGTCTCGGTTGGGACACCAACAAGTATGATGGAGGCGCTGCTTTCGATTTGGATGCTGCTGCTTTCCTACTTGGAGGGAATGGAAAAGCAGCTAGTGATGCTGACTTCGTTTTCTACGGGAATCTGAAACATGCGTCCGGCGGCGTAGAACACATGGGCGATAATCTTACTGGCGAAGGTGATGGAGACGATGAGCAGATCAAGGTTAATCTCGCATCTGTCCCCACTACGGTCGAAAAAATCGATTTCGCAGTCACTATCTACGAAGCTGAAGAACGCAAGCAGAACTTTGGCCAAGTCAGCAATGCCTACATCCGTATCGTTGATGAAATCAGCAATGCAGAACTCATTCGGTATGACCTCGGCGAAGACTTCTCTGTCGAGACGGCCGTCGTAGTCGGTGAGCTGTATCGCAATAATGGCGAATGGAAATTCAATGCTATCGGCAGCGGTTTCCAAGGCGGATTGAAGGCGCTGTGTCAAAACTTCGGCGTTAACGTCTAAGATCAGGAGGGCGAAAATGGCAGTTGAACTCAGAAAAGGCCAAAAGGTAAACCTGGAGAAGCATGGAGCTTCTCTAGGTGAGATACTGATTAACCTCAACTGGAGTCAGCCTGCACGGCGAGGGGGCTTTTTTGCCCCCAAGCCGCAGCCTATTGATTTGGATCTAGGCTGCTTATTTGAACTGCAGGATGGCTCAAAGGGCTGCGTCCAGGCGCTTGGTAATTCTTTTGGCAGCCTGAATAGTGCCCCTTATATTTCTCTAGACGGCGACGATCGTACAGGTTCCTCGAGCGCGGGAGAGAATCTTCGCGTGAACGGTGCGATGATCTCACGAATCCGAAGGATACTCGTTTATACCTTTATTTACGAGGGGGCAACTAATTGGAGAGACGCAAACGGGATTGTGACATTGCGCTGCCCAGGAAGTCAAGATGTCATTGTCCGCATGGATGAGTATGGTTCTAACGATGCAATGTGCGCAATAGCCCTTTTGGAAAACTACAACAACGAGACCTTTAGTGTTGAAAAGGTCGTTCGGTTCTTTAGGGGGCATGAGCCCATGGACAGAAATTTTGGTTGGGGGCTACGCTGGACGCCTGGCAGAAAGTGAGTTGATTCTATGCAATATGAAATCCTATATCCAGATGCATTTCCTGTAATCCAATGTCAGCTGCAACAGGGAGAATCACTGAAAGCCGAATCAGATGCAATGGTCTCTATGTCAGCAACCTTGGATGTGACCGGAGGTATGGATGGCGGATTGTTAAGCGGCCTTGCAAGACGGGTTCTGGCTGGTGAGAGCTTCTTTTTCCAAAAAATAGTAGCTTCCCGCGGCCCCGGTACTGTGCTTCTAGGGCATGCAGCTCCTGGCGGTATTATTGATGTTGAGCTTGACGGTTCATATGCCTTGAGAGTTCAGAAGAACGGTTTTCTCGCTGCAACGGATAGCATTCAAGTCGATACAGCGATGCAGAATCTAACACAGGGTATGTTTTCCCGGGAAGGGTTCTTTGTGGTTAAGATTTCTGGAAGGGGTACCGTTTTTCTGAGTAGCTACGGTGCCATTCATGCAGTTAATTTAGTGGCGGGAGAAGAAGTAATCATTGATAACGGACACTTGGTTGCCTGGCCTGATTATATGCAGTATAAAATCGAGAAAGCATCAAATGGTTGGATTTCAAGTATCATGTCGGGCGAATGCTTGGTCTGTAGATTTAGGGGCCCAGGTACAGTGCTGATTCAAACCCGCAATCCTTCGGCTTTTAGTCAATGGATTAAAGGTCTTATCCCAAACGGTTAACAAGAATACGAGGAGGTCGGAAAATGTCAGTAAATCTTCAAAAGGGACAAAAAGTCGAACTAAAAAAAAGCAATGGCGGTGCCCTAAGACGAGTGATGGTGGGTCTTGGCTGGGATGAGGTACAACAATCCCGTGGATTCTTCGCTCCGAAGCCACAGGACATCGACTGTGATGCTTCTGCCTTTGCGTGCATCAATGGTCGCTTGGCTGATGTCAGTGATGTCGTGTACTTCGGTAACCTTCAACACAAGAGCAATGCAATTAAGCATATGGGCGACAACTTGACTGGCGCGGGCGAAGGTGACGATGAGCAGATCATGGTCGATCTTGCATCGTTGCCGATGAACTATGACAAGATTGTGTTTGTGGTTAATATTTATCAAGCCATGCAACGCAAGCAGCATTTCGGCCTGATACGCAATGCTTTCATTAGGATTTGCGATGCCGAAACAAACCAGGAGCTTTGCAAGTACAATCTGTCTGAGAATTATACCAACATGACGGCAATGGTATTTGGCGAGTTGTATCGTTATAACGGCTCATGGAAATTCAATGCCATCGGTCAGGCTACACAGGATAATTCCGTTGGCGATCTTGCAAAGCGGTTTGCTTGATTCATTATTTTTTAAGGAGGTAAAAACATGGGAGTTAATTTATCAAAAGGCCAGCGTGTTAGTTTGGACAAAAACATGTCCATGGCGTTGGTAGGACTCGGTTGGGATACAAACAAGTATGATGGCGGTGCTGACTTCGACTTGGATGCCTCCGCATTTCTCGTCGGAGCAAACGGTAAGGTTCGAAAAGATGCGGACTTTATCTTTTATGGCAATCTTGAAAGCTCTGACGGTTCTGTTCGCCACACTGGCGACAACTTGACGGGTGAAGGCGACGGCGATGATGAAGTTTTGGTCATCAACTTTGCAAAAGTCCCTGCAGATGTGCAGAAGATAGCCATCACCGTTACGATCTATGATGCACAGGTTAGAGGGCAGAACTTCGGGCAGGTATCCAATGCATATGTTCGGGTAGCACGCATGGCAAACGAGAACGATATGACCGGTAGCGAGGTTCTCAAGTTTGACCTGGTTGAGGAGTTCTCGGTCGAGACGGCTCTTGTCGTTTGCGAAATATACAGGAACGGCAACGACTGGAAGTTCAACGCTGTCGGTGCTGGCTATCAGGGCGGGCTTGAAGCGCTCTGCAGGAGCTTCGGCGTCAACGTGTAATGATCCGTAAGGCCGGTAGTCTTGCATTACAAGGCTACCGACCTTACCAATAATCACACATAGGGGGGCAGATATATAATGATTCAGCGCGGAATGCGCGATAAGCTGGATAAATACCTTAACTCCAGCAAAGATTTTGAGGTGGAAATGATCGTTTCTGGAACGGCCGTATATGATTATTGCTGTTTTGGAGTTGATGGAGCAGGCAAGCTCTCGGACGATCGGTATATGGTCTTTTATAATCAGCCTCTATCGCCTAACAATGAAATCAAGTACATCGCAAGTAATAATGGCGCAAAGTTCATCATTAACCTATCAAAACTTGCGAGTTGTATTAATAAGCTCGTGTTCACGGTCAGCATTGATGGCACTGGAACAATGGGCGATATATCATCACATAAAATTGCTTTTAGACAAGGCAGAGATACATCCATTGAGATGACTCTTGGAGGCAAGGATTTTCATAGTGAAAAAGCGATTATTTCTGTCGAAGTTTATAAGAAAGATGTTTGGCGCTTTGCGGCGGTAGCAAGCGGGTTTAACGGCGGCCTTGGGGATCTACTTCGGGCATACGGCGGAGAAGAAGCTCCGGCAGCAAAGCCAATTTCCGGCTCCCCCGTTGCTCCTAAAACCGCAAAAGCGACTCCAACATCCGCGGCTGTAGCTCCACCTGTGAAGATTTCCTTGAAAAAGGGAGAAAGAGTAAGCCTGGCAAAGAATGATGGGACTCCGATAATCATAGAAAATGGGTGGACGGCGCAAGGAAAGGATTATGACCTAAAGGCACTGGTAAGATATCGGAATGGAGCACTAATCTATATAGGCGCTGCTAATAAGGATGAAGCTCTGCAGACGCCTGAAGGGGCAGTTAAGCATGGCGGCGATATAAAGCACCCCGGTGAGTTGGAGCATATCTCGATTTCATGGCATCAAGATATAACATCGGTGGCCGTCAGTTCGTATTCAGCACTTGAAAATGGTGCCGGTTCATTTCATGAATACGGAGTTTTTATGAGAATAAAGAATGGTAAGCAGACTATTGAGATATCCGCTGCCAATGCGAGCGCAGATAGAAGAAGCTATACTCTTTGCTTTGGGGAAATCATCTATGGTTCGGAGCCAAACTCTTTCGAAGTCTCTGCGCTGGAAATGTATAGCAGACCAAGTTCAGAAAACCGAATCGGATACACGGGCAGTAAAGTCGTTATGGATATTGGTCCAGCGGGACAAACAAAATAATACCAGGGTCTATGTAATTGCGCAGACGCTGCCTTACGTGGCAGCTGCCATTATGCTGTTGCTCTGTGGATTGTGAGGCTAAGGCATGAGCAGTATTCAAGAACAATTTGATAGCGTCAAATCCGGTGACTTTGTGTTGACGGCTGGCGAGTATGAAGGTCCGTTAAGGATAAACAGACCGTGTATAGTCGATGGCTCAAAGTCCACCTTGTGGGCAACCCGTGGCCCTGTTCTGCTCGTTGATTCGCCGAATGTCACTATCAAAGACATTCGTATTGAGGTTACGGGAAACAGCACGGATGCTGATGAGCAAACAGCGATCAAGGCAAATTACGCAGATGTGCAGATTCAAAATGTCGGCGTCAATGGAATGGTAGTCGGTCTGTCAGCACAGGAAGAAGCCTGGAATCTTCCTGCGGTTATCTCGCTTGGAGCATTTGCCGCAAATAAAGAAAATGTGTTTTCTGTTGAGATTGACGCGGCAGCCTCAGCAGAGCTTGTTGAGAGCATACGTGATGTAAACATCCATCCCTTGGTACTGCAGCCGGGTAATAATCGAATAACCATCGAAACAACCAGCATGCGTGATAATACAATCCTGTATGGAGAGATACTGGTTAAAACGGCGGTTATCCGAAGGATATATGTTACAGGTAAGGCACAAAAAGACGCACCCGAACACCACGATCAGGATCCGATCGTAGATAATCAACCGATAAGTAACCCTGTGCAGATAGAGCCGCCACACGAAGTTATTGCACCGATTATCACCGAAAGCAATGTTGAGCATATAAAACGCGGCCAGCGTATATCGCTAAAAGAGGCAAAACAGTCCGTTATTAAGGTCGCATATGAGCAGAGAGGGATAAAACAAGCAATAGATATAGACGGCTATGCCTTCGAGCTTCAAGCAAATGGGAAAGTTCGAACAGATAGTGATTTAATTTTCTTTGGCAATCCAGTATCACAGGACAACGCAGTTCGGTCTAGTTCTGCAAATAATCTGCCCTTACTGTTAGTTGAGCCGAACAAGCTTGATAACTCGGTAGAAAAGGTAGCTATATGCTTCTCAATTTACGGAGATGATATTACGCAGAATTTTTCGCTCGTTGACACCCCCATTGTCCGTGTTTTTGCAGACGAGCGTGAACTGTATCGTTACAGGCTTGATGACTTGAAGGTCGAAAAAACGGTTGTAGCTGTTGAGTTCTATCGCTATAAAGGCGATTGGAAAATAAGCTTCGTAGGAGCTGGCTACCGAAGCGGGCTAAAACAATTATGTGAGAGTTTCGGGGTCAATGTTGAGTAATTCAGAGGTGTTTGTATGATTGTTACTGTACTGCGAGAAAAGGATCTGTTCAATTTTGTGCTGCCCGACAAGGCATCTGGACAGTATCTAATTTACATGGACACTGGCTCGTTGGCGGCATCTATCAACAGCGCTGGCGGAGCATGGAATTTATCGTTGGAAAAAGGATTCCAATTTACCTCCGGCATGCCGTCTGATGTGCAGTCCTGTCCCATCAGTGAGAGCATGACGGCTGTAATTAAGGACGCCAAGTCCAGCAAATATCTCTGCATCATGTTTGAGGCGTTTTCACACGAGCGTGCTCTATTCACAAAATACTATATTCCGCAGAACGGCGAATATATCATCGGTAGAAATGCTAACACAGATATTCAATTTGATTCGAAGCTCGTTTCTTCCACTCATGCTGTGATTTATATCGGTAACGATGGAGCTTGGATTGAGGATAAAAACACGCCGAATGGCACCTATGTAAACGGAAGGAAAATCCAAGGCAAAGTTGCTCTCAATGATGGAGATCTTATATACATCGTTGGGTTGAGCATTATATATGCAAACCATATGCTTGCGCTCAATCACCCGAAAGGCGATATTGCTGTCTCAAAAAGGCTTAATAAACTCGCAGCACAAGAGTCAGTAAGCATTGAGTCATCTGATTTCTCTACAAGTAAAATGGCGCGAAAATTCTTCCGCTCTCCTAGATTTGCGCCACAGATTACGCCAGTTAATCTAAAAATTGATCCGCCGCCGGCTCCTGTTGAGCTGCAGACCATGCCTCTTGCCTACTTGCTCGGGCCGTCCATAACAATGGGAACAGCATCGGTATTCACGGCAGTATTTACGATAATCAATGCAAACGGAGACATGTTGCGGGTGATGCCCACATTAATTATGTCATTGTCTATGCTGACCATGACTGTATTATGGCCTATTCTAACGAAGAAGTATGAGAAAAAGAAAAAGATCGAAAATGAAAAACTAAGAGTCTCGGCTTACTCAAAATACATTGCTGAAAGTCGACAGAAGATACAGACTTGTATCGCCCAGCAGGAACAGTCACTGGCCACAAGTTATTTGGAAGCGAATTCTCTTGCAAGTAGAGTTTTCAATTTGGATCGATCTCTGTGGGAACGGTCGCCTTGGCATGACGATTATTTGGCCGTCCGACTTGGTATCGGAAACCGGAGAATCATCGGGAAAATTTCCTGCCCAGAAAAGAAATTCAAAGTTCGTATTGATGACCTCGAAGAGAAAATGTATCAGCTGGTTGAAGCAGATTATCTTCTTAAGAGTGTTCCAATTACCGTTAAGCTGGACGAAATAGTTACGGGCATTATTGGCCAGCGGAAGCCGGTAAGAAATATGTTGAATCTAATTATATCTCAGCTTGTCACGTTGCACAGCTATGATGAGTGCAAGTTATATGTTGAGTTTGATAAAGCCGAAGAACCCTACTGGAGATACCTCTATGATATTCCTCATTGCTGGGATGAGGATCAAGAGAATAGAAATATAGTAAACTCTACAGGCGATCTGGGCGTTGCAATGCCTGTACTTAGCAGGGTGTTTGACGAAAGACGAGCTGCTTTCGAATCCGGCGGGCTCAAAGAGTATGACAAGCGTTATGTGATTATACTTATGAACCGAGCGCTGATTTCCACAAATGCGGTTATAAAGAGCATTTGGGAGTACAAGGAATACCTCGGAATTAGTATCATTGCAGCGTTTGATGAGTTAAAGTACCTCCCGCGTAGCTGTACGCAAATTATTGAAGTGGGAGATACAACTGGAAGGGTTTTCAACCGATACAGCAGTGAATCCTCCTATACTCACTTTACCCCAGATAAATGCAGCATAGATATGCCCGCGATGGCGTATGCACTTGCTAATATCACCTCCGAGAATACTCAAAAACAGGGTACGCTCCCGACACTCATTACCTTTTTGGAAATGATGAAGGTAGGACGTATTGAGCAACTGAATTGTCTAACACGGTGGAGAGAACATAATGCATCACAATCCATTGATGCCGAACTAGGCGTTGATGAGCAAGGCGCAGCGTTTATCCTCAACCTGCACGAAAAGAGCCATGGCCCACATGGTTTGATAGCTGGTATGACAGGGTCAGGTAAAAGTGAACTGATCATGACATTGATTCTGTCACTTGCAGTAAACTATCATCCTTACGATGTTGCCTTTATCCTTATAGACTTCAAAGGCGGTGGTATGGCAAAAGCCTTTGAAAAGTTACCTCACACAGTTGGAATAATTACCAACCTTGATGGCAACGAGATAAAACGATCACTTGCCTCAATTAATAGTGAGCTTCGGAGGCGGCAGATGCTCTTTGCTGCGGCTGCTAGCGCAACAGGCGAAAGCAATATTGACATATACAAATATCAGCAACTCTATCGTGCCCACACGGTAAGTGAACCCCTTCCGCATCTGTTCATTATTTCGGATGAGTTCGCTGAGCTAAAAACACAGCATCCTGATTTCATGACACAGTTAGTCAGTGCTGCCCGTATTGGTCGCAGCCTCGGCGTGCATCTGATTCTTGCCACGCAAAAACCTTCTGGCGTTGTTGACGATCAGATTTGGAGCAATAGCAAGTTCCGCATTTGTCTAAAAGTCCAAGATCGTGCTGATAGTCAGGATGTGATTAAGCGACCGGATGCGGCAGAACTCAGTACTACCGGACGGTTTTATCTTCAGGTCGGATATAATGAACTCTTTGAGACCGGACAATCAGCTTGGAGCGGTGCTCCATATTTTCCGTCCGATCGCATAATTACAAAGAATGATGAGAATGTGGTGGTTATCAACAACTTGGGTCAACAGATCCTTTCTGTCTCACCCACAAAGACAGTTGGCACCTTAAAACAGCATGGAAAACAAATTGATGCCACAGTCAAATACCTTAACAGTCTTGCAGAATCGGATGGTATTCATCTGTGTCAGATGTGGAAGGAGCCTTTACCATTGAGTATGGAGGTCTCTTCGATTACTACGCAAGCAGGCACTCTCTCTGACAAAGTTGCAGCTGTGTGTGGACTCATTGACGACCCAGATAATCAGGATCAGTATCCTCTCGTTGTCGACATATCCAAAGGCGGCAATGTCCTTATATATGGTATTTCCGGAAGCGGACGAACCACCTTCCTCTGCACGATGATTCATCAGCTTATTACGGCGTATCCACCAGAGGCGCTCAATCTGCATCTGATTGATTGTGGGACTGGAAGTCTATCCGCCTTCCGTGAAGCGCCTCAGGTAGGTCATTCATTAACTGTATCAGATGCATCGGATATTGAAAATATGTTTAAGTCGCTCAAAAAGGAGGTCGCACGCAGAAAAGAACACTTCGCCAAGGTCGGCGGAGAGTTCAGCGCGTACTATGCCAGCGGAAAACGCGATATTCCATGCGTTGTAGTTGTTATCAATAACTACGCAGGATTTTATGAGGTTTACAGTGAGAAAGAGGACGATATGGCCTCTCTCTCGCGCGAAGGATCAAAGTATGGCATTTACTTTGTTGTTGCAGCGACAGCTGGCGGATCAGTAAGAAACCGAGTTGCGCAGAACTTCAAACAGGTTTATGTACTTCAGATGAATGACCGAATTGACTACTCAGCGATCCTTGGAAATACGGCGGGCGTATATCCGGTAGATAATCCAGGGCGAGGTATTTTCAAGGTTTCCCAGCAAGCATTCGAATTTCAGGTTGCCTATGTAAATGACTTGAATGACTATAATCGTTTTGCATATTACTCCGATCTCTCAAAGAAGCTACTCTTGAAACATGGGGGAAAGAAGCCGGACGGACTTAGGGCAAAAGCATACGATGTTGACTTTACTTCGATGCAAAGATACTGTGTTTTGTCTACCACAAAGAAAGCTATTCCGGTTGGAATCAACACAGAAACAGATGAGCCGCTCTACCTTAGCTTTTCGTCAACCTCAATTGTGCCAGTTATGTCTGCCGACACGCAGCATATCGGTTTCATGCGTCAGCTGTTAAAAATGCTGGTTCAAGCCAATGCAAAAGTGGTCGTATTTGATGTTGATAACATCTTCAAGCTGCAGGTTGCTAATCAGTTTGAATATGTGTACGAAGCAACGGCGTTGAACAAGAAACTGGCTGATACGGTGAATGAGCTTGTAAATCGCTTCAAGGCTAAGAAAAAAGGTGAAGTTCACAATGAGGCAGAGTTTTCTCCCCTGTTCATAGTAATCAACAACTTCGCTTCTGTAGACTCGTTACTTACGGATGACATTAAGCAACGGCTATACGATCTTCTTGAAAACGGTGCTGGATTGGGCGCAATGATTATTCTGAGCGGAACACCTCAATCTGTGTCAGCATTTGCAGCTAATAAATGGTTCCGGAAAAGGTTCTCTCACTCTGATGGAATTTGGGTTGGAGCAGGTTATAGCCAACAGAATATCTTTACCGCTGCTCGCCCCTACAGTCAGACTGACATTAATGCTGATAGCTGCTACACACTTGATAGTGGTGTGATACAGACCGGACGCCGTCTTATGGATAACGCGGATGAGTATGGGAGGGAGTGACAATGGACAAGAAAATTTTGGTTCATGTATATTCGCCGGCTGCAACTACTACGTATGATATGTGGCTGCCACTGAACATTAGCGTTCAGGCGGCAGCAACAATGATTGGAAAGGCAGTTAATACGCTGTCGAACGGGCTATATGCGTGTGATGATGTACCAGCATTATATGACAGGAGCAGGCAAAGTTTCTTAAACAGTACGGTTTCTGTATATGAATCGGGGATCGGAAATTCATCAACATTGATCCTTGTGTAGCACAAGGTTCATGTATAAAAAAGGAGGTTAGCACAAATGGCGAACAATGTGGTTATCAAGGTGACACCTGCAGATCTGCGAACAGCTGCAACCAAAATTCGTAGTCAGTCTGAGGACTATACGAAGCAATATACGCAGCTGTTCAGCGACATTGACGGAATGGCGAATGCTTGGAAAGGCAAGGACAACACCGCTTTCACGAACCAGATCAAAGGGTTTATGGAAGACTTTCAGAGTATGAAGACTCTGCTTGATGAGTATGCCGCTTTTTTGGACAAGTCAGCGCTGGCGTACGAGCAGACCCAGGATGAAATTACAAGTGCAGCTCAGCGGCTGCAAAACTAAGAAGGAGGACGCATAAATGGCTGGCTCAGATTTTATCGATATTTCATTGGCTGAGGTTGCAAATACCGCAAGCTCAATTCGTGCAACCAACCAACGCTTGAAATCCAACCTGACAGACATCAAGACTCAGATGAATAGTCTTGCGCAGTCTTGGAGTAGCCCGGCGGCTGAAAACATTGTGGCGCGCTTTAACTCTTTGGATGCGACTTTCCAGAATTACTACGACATTATTGATAAGTATGCGCTTTTTCTTGATCAAACCGTTGAAGCATATGACACAACGGAAACTGCGATCAATACTGGTGCAAGCTCTTTCCAATAAGTCTACTACGCTGCTTCCTTCCTGCTGGGAGATAGGCAGGAAGGAAGCAGCGACTGTGAGGTGATCAGATGATGGAATATCTTCCTATTGGGTCGATTGTGCTGCTAAACGGAACAGAGAAAGCATTGATGGTGTATGGGCGCAAACAAATACACCTTGAGAGCGGCAAGGAATTCGATTATATTGGGTGCTTATACCCAGAAGGATATATCAATGATGAACTGACGATATTCTTCAATAATGACCAAATTGCCAACGTCGTGCATGAGGGCTTTTCAGATCAAAGCGAAAGCGCCTTCGTGAATGAGTATTTGGGACATGTTGAGAACAGCGAGTTTAAGTAGAGGTGACAGCATGTTCGATTATACAGGTACGATAAATAAAGCAAACAGTCTGTCAAACACTGCAAGCAGCTTGAGAAGTCTGTCCGGCAATCTGGATCAACTTCTCGGAATTGTTGGTTCAAAATACTCCGGCAAGGACGCGGATGCGTATAGTGTAGCAGTGAAGCAGGCGAAAGCTGAACTCACCTCTATTGCCAGCGAACTTGATTCAATAGCATCACGTATTCGTTCTGCTGCGCAGACTATCCGTGATGAAGAGCTTGCAGAGCAGGCATTGCTGGCTGAGCAGGCAAAAGCTGCGAGTAAATGATTGATAGCAAGGAAAGGAGGTCAAAAATTGAGCATTGTTGTCGACACCTCATCACTTAGGGATCTGGCTTCCTATTCCCGCCAAATCAGTTCAGCGATTGGGAGCGCAGCGACTTCGGTAAGCAGCGTGAGAAGTTCTCTACCATCCAAGGTTCTAAGCCGTGGCGGTATAAGCTCGTCCTTGAACAGCGCAGGCACCAAGATAGGACAAGCACAGAATCGGGTAGAAAAACTGAGTTCTTTCCTTACAACGGCTGCCAATGAGTATTCAGATACAGATCAGCATATCAACACGTTGTACGCAACGGCTGTTGAGAATTCAAACACCGCACAATCCTCTGGAAGCGGCGTTAAAATTGGCAAGACAGTAAATGACCTGATTGGTGAATTTGGGTTTATTGGGAACATTCTTGCGTTCTTTACCAAACCCATTGCCTCATGGCTTGACTCGGGGGTAGTGACTATTGGCGTTACAGGCGCCAAGTCCGTTTCCTCGGTGCTCAAGGATGGAAACTCGGCCCTAAAAGGCCTGTCTGAGTGGGCTAAAAGTAATAAGGAACTAGACAAATTAGCTCGTATGCTGCCAGCGCGGGCTAAGGAAGTAAGAATTAAGCGCTTGTTCGGGCTGGATGACTTGTTTTCAGGGACTGCCTCCAAATTTGGTTGGGGCGAGTTAAGCTCAACCGCGACTTGGTTGGATAAGGCAACCTCAGTCAAGGGGTGGGGAAGTCGATTCTATAATAACTTCAATAAACTGAAGAATCCATTTGAAAGTTATACAAGTGGAGGCGCAAAAGCGGCATTCGCATGGACCGGTCTTGCATTGACGGCTGTTTCAAACACTATCAGCAATACTCAAGAAGCAAAGAGTGGAAAAATCAGCACTAAAAGAGCTGTTGCTGAGACAATTACGGAAACGGCAATTGATGTAGGTAAGGGATGGCTTATTGGAACTGCTGTCGCGGCCGGCGTTGCCGCAACAGTTGGGTCTGCTCCGGTATTGGTTGTAGGGGCTTTGACTGTCGGTGTGACACTTGGCCTTGATTGGGCAAGCAAGCAAGTTTTCGGTGACGGTTTAACAGAGACAGTATCTGACGCTGTATTGAATGTTGGTTCAGCTGCCGTAAAAGGTGTAAAGAATGTGACTTCGTCTGTGACATCATTCGTGAAAAGCGGATGGAGCAGTTTGAAATCCTCTGTTGGCAGAGGATTCAGCCCATTATTCAGCACATAAAGGAGGCATAATTATGATTGAAAAAGTTGGCGATCTTTTACCAATCGGAACCGTTGTCATGCTTAAGAACGGAACAAAGAAGCTGATGGTCTTCGGCATCATACAATCAGTTCAGGAGAACCCGGATCAGGAGTATGACTATATCGGCGTTCCATATCCGGAAGGCAACATGGGGCAAGATTATCAATATCTGTTTAATCATGCGGATGTTGATCAGGTTTTCTTCCGAGGATTTGAGGATGTTGATAGGCAGGAGTTCATATACAACTTGGTCGAGTTTTACAAAAAAAGAAACCAGTAAAAACCAGGTCAACTACTGCTTTGGGAAGGTGTGTGACTGCTATGCGGTCAATTCCTGTACTTTCAAATTGGTAGTTGACCTAATTGTTCATGGCAGTGTGCCGTAGAAGCATGCAACAGATTTACTGTTGGTGGAGGAGAAAGAAAGATGACGAACGAGGAACTTAGACTGTTACCATACAAAGTAGGCCCTCTCCTATATACTCCGGCAATCCATGCTGGGATTGCTGACAAATTGGAGCAGGGCGCGTATCCATACATAACCTCAATGGCGTTTTGTTTAGAAGATTCAATACAGGATGAAGCGTTGGAACAGGCGGAAGCCGACCTTCGTTTGACGTTGGCAGCTATAAAGGGAAAATGTTTGCCTAAAGCTAACCGTTCCCTTCTGTTTGTTCGGGTTCGCACCCCTGAACACATGGGGCATGTCCATAGAATGCTGGCGGATGTTAGCGATGTTCTTACTGGCTACATTCTCCCCAAATTTGATCTTACAAATTGCGATGAGTACGCAAAACAGATAGCACTAATGAACTCAGGACGTATGGAGCCCCTGTTTATAATGCCTATCCTTGAAAGCAAGATGATTGCGGACATCGGTGAGAGAAACAGCATTCTGCAAAGAATAAAAGGCGTTCTTGACAGCGTGAAACAATATGTGCTAAACGTCCGTGTCGGAGGAAACGATTTCAGCAATCTATATGGCCTAAGAAGATCAGTTGATCAGAACATATATGAGATTGGTGTTATTCGTGACATTTTGGTTGATATCATCAATATTTTTGCTGCTGACTTCGTCGTATCCGGACCAGTATGGGAGTATTTCGGCGAGGATTGTAGCGCACCTTGGGCAAATGGACTTAGAAAAGAACTGGAGTTGGATCGACTTAACGGGTTTATTGGGAAAACTTCAATTCACCCGTCTCAGCTCCCGATTATATATGAAAGCATGAAGGTGTCTCGCGATGATTACGAAGATGCCTTAAGCATACTAGATTGGAAGCTTAATAACTATGCTGTAGCAAAGAGCTCCAACGGATCACGAATGAATGAGGTAAAATGCCATACAAAGTGGGCTACGAGGATATTTACCTTGGGTCAAATCTATGGCATTCATGAGGGGTGATACATATGCGTGTATGGTTTAATCATTGGTTTAGTACGGCGTATCACCTAATAAACTTGATCAAAACAGGTGATCCCGGAAAGTTTGTCTTTGTTGGGTCAAGTACCAATCGGGAAGCAATATATAAGTGTGTCTGCGACGAGTGGTTTTATGAGGCAGATGGACTCACTGCGGAAGAATATGTTGATTTCTGCGTGTCTTTTTGTGTAGAACACAAAATAGATGTCTTTGTACCGCGGCGATTTCTTGTGGCTATTGTTAAGAATGCGGATCGGTTTCGAGCGGTTGGAGTAAATCTTTTTGCCGATACTTGTTCTGATATCATCGAAATGTTGGACGACAAGATAAGAACCTATGATTATTTCCGGATGTTGGATTCGGAGTATGTTCCCGAGGTACGTATCGCTAGGTCATTCGAAGAATTCACAGCCGCATATGAAGAGCTTCGGGGTAAGGTTGCACGGGTATGTTATAAGCTTGTCGTAGATGAAGGCGCTCGTAGTTTCCGCGTTATTGATGATCGCATTGAACGTACTTCAGCCTTGCTTGAGAAGCCCGGGGCAAAGATTACATGGGAAGCTGCTCAAAAAGTACTCGGTCAGTATGATTTTTCAATTCCGTTGCTTCTGATGCCTTATCTAAGCGGCGTTGAAATAAGCGCTGATTGTTTAGCTACACCTTCAGGGAATCTGATCATTCCAAGATACAAGACTAATAAGCGCTACTCAGAAGTAATCTTTAATGCTGATGTCATGGCTGAGTGTTCTCGCATGATGGAAAAGCTTGGCCTGAAAATGCCGTTAAACATCCAATTTAAGAAAGATGCGGACAGGCTTTTCTTGCTGGAGATAAATCCGCGCATGTCGGGTGGGCTGCAACTCTCGTGTAAGGCTACCGGACTTAATGTGCCGAGTATTGCAATAAACCAACTTCTGGGTGTTGAGCGAAGTTGGGATTATCCCGATATCACAGCCCAAAAGGTTGCGCATATCGAAACCCCAATATGCTTGTACTAATTCGAAATAAGGAGATTGATTATATAGATGACAGAATACACCGCAAATGACACTCTTCGAATCGCTAAGAGACAGAAAAACGCAAAGAGAACATATTTGCTTGTTAACCCGTTGCAGGCAAAGCATATGCCAGTCAGTCCCACGTCTTCATTAAATATGATGCGCACGCTCGGTCAAAAACTGGCAAGCAATTATCCACGGACAAAACTGGTTGTTGGATTTGCTGAAACGGCTACCGCGATCGGCGCTGCGGTCGCAGGGTGTTTTTCAGATGACTGTATCTATATCCACACAACCAGAGAAGACCTCGACAATGTCGATAAATGGCTCTGCTTCTCGGAGGAACACAGTCATGCCGTTGAACAAAGAATATGCGGAGATAGAATAAGTGAATGGTTGCTGAACACGCAGCAGATTATCTTTGTCGATGATGAATTGTCGACCGGAAAAACTTTGGTAAATATGGTCACGCAGCTTCGGACTCAGTTTCCTTCGCTATCTAACACAAAAATGATAACTGCATCGGTTATGAACAGACTGACGCCAGAAAACGAAAAACGATTGGCTGATGCAGGTATGGCAAGTGAATATTTAGTGAAGCTTCCAGATGATAATTACACAGAATTGGTTTCGGGTATATCGGCTGAACCTTCTGAGGTTATAGATGTAAAACAAGCATTTCCGAAGGATTACAGCATTTTACGTCTGTCTGAAAAAATGATGAACCCAAGACTTGGAGTTCCTGCGGGAGAGTACAAAGAGAATTGCAAGCGAATAGCTGCCGAAGTAATTGCCGCTATAAAAGAACAGTTGTGTTATAAGGATCGCGTTTTGGTCTTAGGTACTGAAGAATGTATGTACCCTGCATTGATGCTTGGGGAAGAGATTGAACGCAGTGGTCTAACCGGATCGGTCTGTTGCCATGCAACAACGCGTAGCCCTATTGGCGTTTGTCGCGGCAATGATGCCTATCCAATCACAGAGGGATATAGAATTCATAGTTTCTATGATGGCAATCGAGAAACGTATATCTACGACCTGAAGCATTATGACAAGGTCATTGTCGTCTCTGATGCTGATGGTGACGAACAAATTGCAATGGCGGATATATGCGCTGCGCTTGCAGTCCACGGTAAGAGTCAGGTGTATTTTGTGGGAGGTCGCCATGTTTAGTTCCTATCGTGATAGTGATGTTATTCTTCTGCTCAAAGATATTTCTGGGCTGGTGGAACCTCTCGACACGAATGAGCGAGAAACGCGTATTCAAAGTGGGATTCACTATTCCGAAATGCTTCCGATTGAATATGAACCCTCCCATAAGTATCTTGATACTTATAAAAATGCCTTACGCTTGTACGCAAAAATAACCGCAGAAGCCGTTAAAACGGTTTCTGAGTGCATCTGGTTGGATAAAGGGAAGAATGCCGTCCTTGTCTCATTGGCTCGCGCAGGGACGCCTATTGGCATCTTGATAAAGCATTATATCGATAAAAAGTACCATGTGAGCATAACTCATTATACGATCTCAATCATACGAGGGAATGGTATTGATAAAAAGGCAATGAACCATATCCTTCTTCAACATGAACCGAATAGCATTCAGTTTGTTGATGGTTGGACTGGGAAAGGGGCAATCCAGCGAGAGCTTTGCAGTGCAATGCGTGATTACCCAGATGTTAGCCCTGGTCTTGCGGTTCTTTCCGATCCGGCTTTTGTTGCCGAGAAGTGCGGAACACATGATGACTTTTTAATAGCAAGCTCCTGCCTAAATGCGACAGTTTCAGGTCTTCTCAGCCGAACCTTTTACCGAAAAGACATCATTGGCGAACATGACTTTCACGGCGCTGCATATTACGCCAATCTTGAAAAAAAGGATTTGACGTATCAATTCATCGATGAAGTTGAGAGCTTTTTCGACTTTGATACTCCAGTGATTTTGGCAGAAGACTATCCGGCTGAAGCGGTAAGGCATGGAATAGATGAAGTGAAAGAAATATGCCGTGAGTTCCACATCGACGATATAAATCTAGTTAAGCCGAGCATAGGAGAAGCAACTCGCGTTTTGCTGCGTCGAATGCCGTGGAAAATCCTTGTTTACAGCAAACATGATGACGAACATCTTGGGCATCTGTATCAGTTGGCTCAGGAGAAAGGAGTCGAGGTCGTCGAATATCCGTTAAAAAACTACAAAGCATGCGGACTAATTCGCAACCTTGCGGATAATTAAATGATGCCGATTCTGTTTGCGTGCGACTTGGATAACACGCTCTTATACTCATACAAGCACAAAATGAATGGTGACATCTGTGTTGAAATGAATAATGGACAGGAACAAGGGTTTATGTCGCCTAAATCATATGAAATGCTTTATGAGTTGCTCCAGCGTAACGTCTTTGTGCCGATTACAACAAGGTCGGTTGAGCAATATAGGCGTATAACGTGGCCACAGGGCTTGGAACCTACATACGCGATAACAACGAACGGAGCAATACTAATTAAAAGGTCAGAGATTGATGAAGAATGGCTTAATGACTCAAAGAAGGCGCTAGCCCCATACCAAAGTGAGATAACCCGGCTCCATACGCTGCTGAGTTCACAGGACAAGTATATTCGTTGCAGAATCGTTGATGACATGTATCTTTTTGCCTACTGCAAAGACGGTGTCAACATCGAAGATTGTGTACATGAACACAGCGAGAAAACGTCACTCAATGTTATTGCGTCAGGGCGCAAGTTGTACTTTCTTCCCCCAAGTATCACCAAGGGGATGGCTGTGAGGAAACTTAAAAACGCACTAACTCCCATGAAAGTAGTGTGCGCCGGAGATAGCAAAATCGATCTTTCCATGCTATGTGAAGCAGATATTGCTATGACGCCAAATATCCATCTTGGTCGTTTGATAAACGATGCAGAGGTCAATATATGTGATCCGGGATCCCTGTTTTCAGAATTCATATTATATCAGACATTGGAAATCCTGAGCCGTTGTAGCGAAAAAGAAAGTACTGAAGAATAATTCAGCCAGGAGGGTGTGGAGTAGTGGAGCATTCATTATCAATGCAGTTTGTGCTCATGCGGGCAAACGCAGAGGTTAAAGCTGCACATTCAGATCAGTTGGGGATCGAGCACTTATTCCTCGGTTTGTTAAAGCTTGCCGAGCTTCATGCTGACGACATAATTACTGCACCGGACGTGGTGAAAGAAGTAGTTGACAAGGATATTAATGCTGTTCGAGAACGCTTTGCCGCTCTTGATATTGATACTACACGCACCCGCGGGCTACTAAGATACATGGTGTCAGCAGGAATCACTGTTGACATTAACGCTTTGAACGGTTGCTATGACAGTGCATCTTCGAAAGCAGAGCAGAGAAATTCAAATTCAATTTGGGCGCAGGATATGCTGTCAGCAATCCTTGAGGAACCAACAGATACTATTCTTCAAGTTTGCCCAATTGCATCGAACCACTCCGATCAAGAAGACAACTTAGCACTCGACCCTCCCCAGAATGAAATGAGCAAGGACTTTCTGCCGGACCTGACAAATCGAATCCGTCATATGAGAGCACAGCTTCTTTCAAAAGTATTCGGGCAGGATCAGGTTGTTCACGCCTTAGCAGAAGGCATATTCGCAGCCGAGGTACTAGCCGCAAGCGATGAGAAGCGTAAGCGCCCGCGTGCCATTTTCGTTTTCGCTGGACCTCCTGGTGTGGGAAAAACATTCCTTGCCGAACAAGCTGCGGAAGCACTTATGCTTCCTTATAAATGTTTTGATATGTCGAGCTTTGCTGACCACCAGTCGTATATGAGTCTGGTGGGCTTTGAAAAAAGCTATCATGGAGCAAAAGAAGGAACACTTACCGGGTTTGTTCGCAAGAATCCACATTGCATTCTGTTGTTTGACGAAATTGAGAAGGCTCATGCCAATACGATCAATCAATTTCTACAGGTGATGGATGCGGGGCGGCTGACAGATAGATACCATGACGAGAATATATCATTCAGAGACACAGTTATCGTCTTTACGACCAACGCCGGTTCGTCTCTTTATGATGGAGAGGCAAAAGAAAATGCAGCGGGAATACCGCGAAAGACCATTCTGAATGCTCTCGAAACAGAGATTAATCCATTGACCGGACAGCCATTCTTCCCTGCTACTATAACGAGTCGAATGGCAACTGGATGGCCACTGCTTTTCAACCATCTTCAGGCGCACCATTTAGAGAGGATAAGCGGCGGTGAACTTTTGCGCATGTGCGGGCTGTTTGAAACTCAGTACGGAATCAAAGTTAAGTACGATGATCTTTTGCCAACGGCGCTATTACTTCAGGAAGGAGGGTTGGCTGACGCAAGGATCCTTCGCGCGCAGACGGAACTATTCTTTAAGAATGAGATATTTAAGGTGTGCCGCCTTTGGGGAGAGCAGAATTTTGCATCTGCGCTGCAAAGCATAAACGGAATACATTTTTCTGTTGAAACTGATAACATATCTAACGATGTCCGTCTTCTGTTTACAAACGATGAGAAGCCGGAAATACTCCTATATTGCAGCAAGGAATTTTCGGAACGTTGTAAAAAGGAACTGCCGGAATACAAAATCTATCACACGCAGAGCATTGAAACGGCGATGGAGATTGTCGGGGAAAAAGACATCAGATTGGCACTCATTGATATCGCCGAGCGGAACACAGCATCGCCTTATTCCGGTGTTACACTTCCAAGCTTCCCTTCCAGTCAATACAGCACATACCTACAAAAAAACGAAGGTGCTTTCGATTACGCTTCTATGGCGGCAGGAGCAATTCACGATGGCTCTCATTTATTTCAAAGCATTCATGAAAGAGTGCCAGAACTGCCCGTGTATCTGTTGGAGACAGAGGACTTTTCAATTGATGCAGAATTGGAAATGAGTTTTATGCGTGTCGGGGCGCGTGGAAAGCTTGTTGAACCCAAAGAGGATTTTTCCGTATTTGAAGATATGCTCGCCTCAATATGCAGAGAGCTCTACATGCAAAGTATTGCAGTAAAACTGTCGGTTGAACGAAAGGCATTATATTTTGAGACCGCACCAAAAATATCTTCTAACAAGTCGGAAATAGTCATTCGTCTGCGTAACTTCACCATCAAGCGAGCCATTGCGGCCGATGATATGGAGACCATACTTGATAACATCGAAAAGCCGAATATACGCTTCTCTGATGTTGTCGGAGCTGTTGACGCCAAAGATGAATTGAGATTCTTTATTGACTACTTAAAAAATCCAAAACGCTTTACGGCACGCGGTATAAAACCGCCCAAGGGCGTTTTATTGTATGGCCCCCCAGGAACTGGAAAGACTATGCTTGCCAAGGCAATGGCTGGAGAGAGTGATGTGACATTTATTCCGTGCGTTGCAACTGGGTTTGTCACGAAATATCAGGGAAGCGGCCCAGAAGCGATCCGCATACTTTTCAGAAGAGCAAGAAAATATGCACCGGCAATCATCTTTATTGATGAAGTCGATGCTATTGGCAGAAAACGCGGTCAAATCAATTCCGGCCATGGCGAGGAAATGGCGCTTAATGCTTTGTTAGCTGAGATGGACGGATTCTCCGTCGATCCGCGAAGGCCCGTATTTGTTATGGCGGCAACTAATTTTGATATTGAAGAAGGCCAAGGCGGAATGGGGGTAATAGATCCCGCTCTGTCCAGAAGATTTGACTGTAAAATCCTGACCATCGGTACCAGGAACAAAATCCACATCCTCCACAGGAATGATAAAAGGGCTCCTCCAGTGCATGAATTCCTGAAACAGGGTACCTGGAAGCTAATC
>SAAM01000117.1 GCA_009929415.1 Clostridia bacterium
GTAGGATTGCTTATTCTTGAATACATGTGACCTGCCGCCTCAAGATCGAACAGCTTTGCCACCTCGTCTGCCTCGTCATATTTATATGTCGTTGACTGGAATATCGGAAGTATTCTTGGTTCTCCGTTTTTCGGCTCATAGCCTCCCTGTATGCATATTGTCTCCTGTGCATATTTTTTCATTTTAGTTTCCACCTTTCTGTGACTTGTATTTTATATTGTTTTATTCAGTGCAGCTAAAATATGGTATAAAAAAGCCACACTCTTATAAGTGCGGCTATAGTACATATCTATCAGGCTACACTTATCTTTCAGACATAATGTCTGCTGGAATTAGCACTAGCTTTCGCTTTGCCGGGTTTCTAAGGGCCAGTCCCTCCACCACTCTTGATAAGTTTGTTTTTTCTGGGTATTCAATTGTATTTGCTTCAACATCGTTTTTACTATAATACTATAGTTCTCAAAATATTGCAAACAGTTTTTTATTAAATTATTTTGATAGTTTAGAAATAATCGTTAAATTCCGACATCTTTTACGGATATGAAATCATAGCCTGAGTTGCTGCTTCCCTTTAAATAAACGATTGCCCATCTATTTGAATCGGGTAATATAAATCCGTTATAGCTTATGTTGATGCCCGAAATATATTCAGTAAAAAATTTTTCAATCTCGGCTTTTTCTCTCAGAACCTTTACAGATTCCTTTACATCGACAGTCTGTGGATAATCTGGTTTTGCACTGGCAGAGTCATCATATGAATACAGCTCTATATATTCAACCATGTCCTCAGAAAAATCCGTTTCTATGCGGTATCCGAGTGACGCCAGTACGCTCAGCGTCTTTATATATTCCCTGAAGACAGGAACCTCTATCCGCCTCTGTGAATCCTGAGCATATCTGCCCTTTATATCATCCTGAACGAAAAATGTGAGCAGTGCTACGGGACTGTTGTTTTTCAGCTTTGAGGAGCTCATGTTTATTAGATCATTCTGGGCCGCGCTCAGGAGCGCTTTCATTTTTTCACTGCCTCTTATTTCAGATTCATAGGAATTCTTGTTATCCGGATTCACAAAACCCGGAAACTCAGCTGTCGCCTTTATTATCTCCTCTGGTTTTAAGCTCATCAGAGGATAGTATCTGTATTTGAATTCCGAAGTATCGTAAATATTTGCAAATACCTCAAGCGCGGATGCAGCAGGGGCATGGCTGTAGTACCTCGTAAGACTCTTTCCGTCCTTCAGATTATATTTCACCGCCAACTGGAAATGATCGCCTGATACAAAATTCTTGTCTGAATCATGTTTTTCCTGATTTTTAACCGAAATTTCTGCGATCTCCGTTACCGCCTTTATCGTATCCGGATTTGAAAGCCTTATGCTCTCCATTCTATCAATCTCATCATAATCAGCCAGATTGTAGCTCGCATAAGAGTCAAAGCTCACTGGATTTATGGACACGGATTCGATGATGCCCGTCTCAGGTATCCTCATGTCATAGCCTGCTACGTCTCTGTCCATTACGAGAAATGCGATCGCAAGCGCGCACATCAGTATGACAAGCTTTCCCTTATTGCGAAATATGCGCTTCATGTCAAAGCTGAGAAGGCATTCAAGTATGCAGTGGCCTACAAAGCCGCTGAATACAAGTCCGAATATCATCCAGCTTCGGCCCTGACCAACCTCATTGAATATAAGACCCCCAGCCATGGTTCCTGCCGTAAGTACCATATATTTAACGGTTTCAAGAAGCCTGTTTCTTATTATCGATTTGCCTGCTGATTCTGATGGCCTCAGATTGAATATATATACATTGAGGAGTATTATGCAGGCAAGAACAAGCACGTTTGCGGTCATAGTAAGGCTGAAGCTCTCCATTTCCATGAAAAGGCTCGTTACGGGTGAAAGATTCATGATAAGGTCATCAGTAAATACTGCCCTCGCATAGAAGGTACTGAAGAAGAATTTCATGTATTCGCTGAAAAGCACCAGGAACAGCTGAACATACTCAAGGATAACAAATGTCATCAGCACGTGTATTAACCTGGTTCCAGTGATCAGCCCTGCCAGTATGCTCACAGAGAAGATAAGGTTGAAGTATACCGTATTCATGGCAAAGGTCCTCAGCAGCTCCAGATAATCGATATCGGCGCCAAAGCCTATGACAGAAATCACTGCTGCTGCAAGGAATAGATTCCCAAGATATATTATAACAAAGCTTATATTCCCCGCAAGGAAATTGCTGAGAAATATCCTTGTCCTGCTCACAGGAAGCGAGTGGTAGAGATCCACCTGTTTTTTTGAATGCATGTAGGAATAGAATGCCCATCCCATTACAAGCGCCGCTATTATGAGCGTAACCTTGAAAATCATGTTTTGCTGACCGAGTATCCTTGTGACATACTCTGCTGCCTGATCCCTGCTGGCATATTTTTCTCCAATATCGGAAACAAATCTCTGAAATATAAGTGCAGCCTGGATTGGAAACGTAAACAGACAGCTGACAAGAAACAATGCGCTTACCCATATATTCTGAACAAGCCTGTCCTTTACCATCTTAAGGCTAAAGTATAATCGATTTGATATCATAACCGGCAACCTCCGTCTCTGTAATGAATATTTCCTCAAGCGACAGAGGCAGCACCTCATAGAAAAGAGGCTTCATGCTTTCAATCCTGCTTACCAGGTCCTTGCTGCTTCCCTTTGAAACGACTGTATAAAGCGATGCCCTTCTGTCAAGCTTCAGGATTTCTATGCCTTTTTCCTCAAAATCCGATTTTTCCAGATCCTTGTTGAAAACGCACTGCAGCTTCTGGAGCTCAAGCTTCATCTCAATGATGTCCTTGGAAAGAAGCACCCCTCCCTTGTGCAGAAGCCCCACATGGTCGCAAATGTCTTCAAGCTCCCTCAGGTTGTGAGATGCTATTACAGGAGTTATCCCTCTGCTCTTTATGTCCTCTCGCAGGAGGCTCTTTACTGCCTGCCTTGCTACCGGATCGAGTCCGTCAAATGTTTCGTCACAGAGAATATAGTCAGTCATGCTGCACAGTCCAAGGATCACGGAAAGCTGCTTCTTCATTCCCTTTGAGAAGGTATCCGTTTTTCTTGAAGGATCAAGGTCAAAATCGTTCATCAGCTTCCTGAATCTGTCCTTCGAGAAATTCTTATAGAAAAAAGAATAGAACTCCATCATTTCAAGTGGCGTAGAGTTTTTGATGAAGTACTGCTCATCAGATATGTAGAAAATCTTCTGTTTTATTGCAGTATTTTCATATACAGGGTGCTCTTCAAGCAGTATGCTGCCGCAGTCTGGCTTGATTATCCCGCTTATTATTCTCATGAGCGTGGATTTTCCGGCTCCATTTGAGCCCACCAGCCCGAATATGGATTCTGGCCTGATATTCAGTGTTATATTGTCCAAAGCCTTTATATCATCAAATTTCTTTGATACATTGCATATTTCTATCAACTTATTCAAGCTCCTTTCATATAGTCATACATTTTGATTATAACATAAGAAACTTGAAAATATGGATTTAAGATAAAAAAAGGGACGTCCCTTTCAGATATTGTCTGAAGGAAAATCCCTTTAAAAAGCTGCTATTTCTGTAAAGCTGCAATATACTCAGATTCAAGCGAATCCACAAGCTCTTTTACGCTCATTATCCTGTCCACTCTCCATGCATTTGCGCCTGCAAACGAGAAGCCGTTCTGGAGCTTTCCCTTATACGCATTTATGAGCGCCAGGGCTATGCAGTATTCACTCTGCTCTCTTTTGCATGTGACTATACAGTGGTATGGGCATTTGGCCGGAGTCCTGCTTCCCTGTTTTACCTGATCTATAAAGTCGTTGTGCACAGCCCTTCCAGGCAGCCCAACCGGACTCTTTATCAGCTGAATATCTGACTCCTCGGCGTTTATATACATCTCCTTGAACTTTATGTCCGCATCGCATTCATGAGTCGCTACAAATCTTGTACCCATCTGCACGCCGTCTGCTCCAAGATCGAGAATCCTCTTTATATCTTCTCCTGAATAAACCCCTCCGCCAGCTATGAGCGGAATCTTTCTTCCCAGAGTCTTCTCCATGTTTCTGAGCTCCTCTACCACTGGGACGATAAGTTTTTCAAGGCTGAATTCAGCATCTTCGACCTGATCGTTTGAAAATCCGAGATGGCCTCCAGCCATCGGGCCTTCAAGCACAAAGCCATCTGGAATGTAATTATACTTGTCAATCCACTTCTTCGTTATGACTTTAAGCGCTCTTACAGAAGATATTATAGGTATAAGCTTCGTCTTTGAAGAAGCGTCCTTGAGTGAAGGCAGATTAAGCGGCAGACCAGCCCCTGCGAATATTATGTCTATGCCCTCTTCAATGGCAGACTTTGCAAGCTCGTCAAAATTTCTTGCCGCCACCATTATATTTACGCCTATTATTCCGTTTGTAAGTTCTCTGGCTTTCCTGATTATTTTTCTGAGAGCCCTGTTGTTTGCACTTATATAATCCGTGCCAAAGTCAGGTTCATCCATCCCTATACCTGCTGCTGAAATAACTCCTATTCCACCTTCATTTGCAACCGCAGACGCAAGTCCTGAAAGTGATATACCTATTCCCATTCCTCCCTGAACAATCGGAGTCTCTGCGACAAGCTCTCCTATCTTAAGTGATTTTCCATTCCATCTCTGCATTTCATTCTCCTCATATAAGGCTTACTCTACATCTGTAAAGCCCGTTTTTTATTAGACTTTTATATACTGTCTATTTAAAAGCTTTGATTACAAAGCTTTTTGTTCTATGTTTAGTCAACATATCCAGTATATCACAATTAAAATCCTACTTCAATATCAAATAAAAAAACCGCCACAGATTTCTGTGACGGCCGCATATGGCTATATCCTTTCAACAGGCCTGAATCCATACGATTTTGTGAATTTCATGTTATGCCTGAATTCCTGAAGTATGTCCAGGGGAGTTATTTTTGATTTTTCTGCGATTTCCAGCCTGTCTCTTTCAAACTCGACTGAAAGTACAGTAACCCGCTCTTTTTTTGATATCAGTTCATTTATATAATTGTCCACTATGTGTACAACAGTTTTTTCTACCGGAAGCAGTGCAAACATGTCCTTTGCAATCCTTATAGCTGAACTTGCTATATGTATGCTTATGAGCTCATTATGCTGAGATTTGCTGAGATTAGTCTTCTGAAGCCTTCCTGTCTTTGAAAGCGAGAGACTGAAAAAAGGAACTGCACCTGCTGAGTCTGCTACATATTCAACGTGCATCGTGTCGGATGAATTGGATCCAAATTCAAAATCTACTCCAAATTCAAGAAGATCATCCAGAGGTCTCAGCTCATTTATGACTTCAAAATATGCGTCTATATTTCCTTTAAGAACTTCACCCGCAAGATCCACAAGACTTCTCCATCCATTGTATGTCTCTTCGTCCGCTTCCATTGCTTTGAGCAGTTCTTCTTTCATGGAAGCCATTTTCTTTTCAAGCCTTGATTTAAAGATTTTTTCCGATGCAGAAGGCACATAGCCGTCAATTTTTTCCTTCACTTTAAGCGCTTTTGGGCCAAGTGCATTTATGTTGAAGGGCTGCGGGCTGTTATAGACATAGTTCCAGTCTATCCTTTCATCAGATCTCCTGTGCATGCCCGTAACAGCATCCATAAGCTCATGATATTCGTTTACTGCCGCTTTTGCATCTCCTCTGAATTCCTCAATGTTTCCACTGAGTATTTCCCTTAAAAATACATTATCTGTCTTATTCTTTTCGCTTATGTTCATTATTCTTCTAAGGCCTTCACTTCCAAAATTGAAATCCTGTGCGATTTCTCCGATATCCGGCTCTACACCTTTTGAAACTGTAAAGCTTTTTCTGAATCTCAATCCCATTTTAGTTTCCTTTCAAGCTTATCCGTAAATACAATCTAAAAAAAAGCACTTGAGGTATCCTCAGGTGCTTCTTTAATTGGCTACGTCCTACTTTCCCAGGAGGCTGCCCTCCAAGTATTATCAGCGATGCAGGGCTTAACTTCTGTGTTCGGAATGGGAACAGGTGTATCTCC